>JAZNXZ010000147.1:0-4071 GCA_045594165.1 Candidatus Scatosoma sp. | reverse complement strand
TATCGCCCTTTCGCTCGGTTTGGACAAAAAAGTATACCTTGGCGAGTTGGATATTGCGGCGATTGCAGACAAATTGGACGACGGTGTGCGCTATAAAAACTTGCCGAAATTCCCTGCGGTAAAACGCGACCTTGCGTTGATAGCGGACGAAAAATTGACCTGCGCGGAAATCGAAGATGTATTGATGCACTCTTGCAAATACGTGACGGAGGCAAAACTCTTCGACGTATACCGCGGCGGTCAAGTACCAGCAGGCAAAAAGAGCATGGCGTTTACGCTGACGTTTACACCCGACAACAACGTGGAAAAGGCGTTCACGCCCGAAACGTTGGACGGTTACGTCAAGAAAATTCTCGGCAATCTGAAATTCAAGCTGGGGATTGAACTTCGATAAAAAATGAGCGGGAGTTTTCCGTGAAAAGAGAAAATAAAATCACACAATTTGGATTTTTTAACGTGGACAAACCGTCGGGAATCGTATCTTCGGCGGTCGTCAACAAGTTAAAATGGTTATCGGGCGTACCCTGCGGACATATGGGCACGCTCGACCCTTTGGCGAGCGGTGTTTTGCCGGTCGGCGTCGGTAATGCCGCGCGCCTTTTCGATTATTTTTTGGAAAAGGAAAAGGAATATATCGCAGAGTTCACCTTTGGCGTGGACTCGGATACGCTCGATTCAACGGGAACTTTAATTGCAGGGGGGCGTATCCCCGACGAAAAAGAAATAGCGGACGTTTTGCCGTCTTTCTTTGGGGATATTATGCAGATACCCCCCAAATACAGCGCAAAAAACGTAAACGGAAAACGCGGTTACGAGTTGGCGCGTGCAGGTATAGAGTTTGAACTTGCTCCCAAAAAAGTGCATATTTACGGTATGGAAATTTTGGGCAAAAGTGCGGATAAAGCGGATACGTACCGTATCAAAATCCGTTGCGGCGGGGGGACGTATATCCGTTCTTTGGCGCGCGATATTGCGGCGGCGTTGGGTACGAAAGCGGTAATGAGCTCCCTTTTGCGTACGCAAAGCGGCGTATTTACTTTGGAAAAATCGATACCGTTTTCGCTGTTGGAAAAAGACCCGACGGTGGAAGAATTGCAAAAATACCTTATCCCGACGGAAAGCGTGTTGCCGTTCGATACGTTAGATATGACGGAAAAGCAAGCGGAAAAACTGTACAACGGGCAGCGAATCGCCGTGGAAAAGGCAGACGGCTTGTATAAAATCTATAAAGACGGCGGTTTTTACGGAATCGCCGAAGTATTAAACGGTTTAGCAAAGGCAAAGACGAAATTATGTTAAAGACGGTTTGGCTGACGGAAAAAAAGGATGCGTCGCAGGGGGTAGCCATGCTCCTTGGCGGTTTTGACGGGTTGCATTTGGGACACCGTCAGCTCCTTTTGTGCGCAAAAAAAAGCGGTTTTCCTGTCGGTATTATGACCATTGTCGGTGCAAAGGGCGCAAAAAATTTGTTTACCTTTGCGGAACGAGAAAGAATTTTTAAGGAAAGCGGTGCGGATTTTGTATTTGAACTGCCTTTTGCGGAAATCAAAGACCTTTCGGCACACGATTTTATACGGCTTTTGCAGACGGAATTTTCCCCAAAAATATTTGTGTGTGGCGAAGATTTCCGTTTTGGCGCAGGCGCGAAAGGCAACGCCGAAACCTTAAAAGCCATGGATACGGTACGTGTTGAAATACTTCCGCTCGTGGAAAAGAACGGCGAAAAAATCAGCAGCGGCACGGTGAAAAATCATCTAACGGCGGGCGACGTAGAAACGGCTACTCTATTGCTTGGCGAAAGGTTTTTCTTGCTCGGCGAGGTGGTTAAAGATAGGCAGGTGGGCAGGACGCTCGGTTTTCCGACGGCGAACGTTTTGTATCCAAGCGATAAATTCCCGCTGAAAAAAGGCGTCTACGAAACGGAAATTACGGTTGAAAACGACACGTATCGGGGGATAACGAACTACGGCGCGCGGCCAACCTTTGACAACGACGTCGTTTTGACGGAAAGCTATTTAGATGGATTTAGCGGTGATTTGTACGGAAAAACGATAAAAATTGCTTTTGTGCGCTATCTGCGCGATATACGAAAATTCGATAGCGTGGACGAATTGAAACAACAGCTTACACAAGATATGGGGAGAGTGAGAAATCATGATTAAATTTGGACCAAGCGGCAACAGCGAAAGCTTTTACGCGGCGGGATATTCGCACACGGAAGAGTCGGCTGCGTTTGTAAAGGAACGTGGGTTGGATTGTTTTGAATACTCGTTTGGGCGTGGCGTTCGCATGTCGGAAGACAAGGCAATTTCTATCGGCGAGGCGTTTCAAGCTGCGGGAGTGGAAATTTCCGCACACGCGCCCTATTTTATCAATTTCGCCAACCCCGACGACGAAATGGCGGCGAAATCCTACGGCTACGTGCTGGATACGGCAAAAATCTTAAAGCTGATGGGCGGGAAACGAGTGGTATTTCATCCCGCGGCGCAGGGCAAAGCAAGCCGCGACGAGGCGGTTGCGCTGACGGAAGAACGTCTTAAAATTCTGCGGGATTATATTTATTTGAACGATTTGCAAGACATGATATTCTGCCCCGAAACCATGGGCAAGCTTGCGCAAATCGGCACGGTGGAAGAGATTGTCCGTTTTTGTAAGGTTGACCCCGTATACACTCCTTGCGTGGATTTTGGGCATATCAACGCGCGGGAGCGCGGTTCGCTCAATACGGTGGAGGATTATCAAAGCCGTCTGCAATACATGATTGACGAGCTTGGCTACGAACGCATGAAACGTTTCCACGTGCATTTTTCCAAGATTATGTACGGGGCAAAGGGCGAAATTAAGCACCTGACCTTTGAGGACGAAGTCTACGGCCCGAATTTTGAACCCCTTGCGGCGGCGTTAAAGGCTCTGAAATTAGAGCCGTATATCGTCAGCGAAAGCGCTGGGAAACAGGTGGAAGAGGCGGAAATCATGAAAAAAATCTATTTCGAGGGCTAAAAATCGCAACGATTTATCGTTGGATACTTGACGAAAGGGATTTTTTTTGCTACAATATATCATAAGAGGTAGAATATGGTTTGCACGAACGGTCAAAAGATATTACAATTATCCGATTGTCAAGCGGTGTATACTTCTTGTTTGTATCAGTTGCGCTATATAACGGGGCTTGAACCGGAGAACGGTTGTGCGGTTGTGGACGAAACGGGGGTAACTCTGTATACGGACATGCGTTATATGGAGGCGGCGGAAAAGTTGCTTGCGGGGACGGACGTCAAACCCGTGCTGTATAACCAAAGCGAACTTTTGAAAAGACTTGCTGGGTATCAAAGCGTGGGGATTTCCTTTGACCAGACGGCGCACTCCGAATACGTCGTTTTGGAAAAAGCGGGCGTAAAGATGCAAAATATCGACAGCGCTTACGAGCAAGCCATGACGGTAAAAAACGGGTGGGAGCTTGCGAATATTGCCAAGGCTTGTCAAATTGCGGAGGACGCGTTTAACGCGTTGTTGCCCGAGATAAAAGAGGACATGACGGAAACGGAAGTGGCAGCTTTGCTCGAATATAAAATGCGCGCGTTGGGTGCGCAGGGTTTGTCCTTTGAAACGATTGTTGCGTTCGGTGCGCACGCGGCTGTACCCCACCACGAAACGGGGACGACGAAATTGCAATTCGGCGACGAAATTTTGATTGATTTCGGTTGTAAAGTCAACGGATACTGTTCGGATATTACGCGGACGTTTTTATTTGGCGACGACGGTAAGCACGAAGAATTCAAAAAAGCGTACGCGCACGTTTTGGCGGCGCATAACTTGGCGCAGGAAAAAATCAGGTCGGGCATGACGGGTAAAGAGGCAGATGCTATCGCACGCGACTATCTGAAAGAAAACGGCTATGGCGCATTATTTACGCACTCGCTCGGGCACGGAATCGGGTTGAACGTGCATGAAAAGCCGTCGGTAAGCCCCAAGGGAGAACAAATCCTTTGCGACAACATGGTATTCTCGGACGAGCCGGGTGTGTACAAGGCAGGGGAATACGGCATACGTATCGAAGATACGGTAACTCTT
>JAZNXZ010000146.1:0-10520 GCA_045594165.1 Candidatus Scatosoma sp. | reverse complement strand
GCGTTCGTCGATTATCTTCCAAAACGTCCTTATCTGCACTACGTATTCGACCTTACTTACCGTTTGGAAAACACTTCGCCCAACAAAGGCGACGCCTTTACGGAATTAACTATGCAATGCACCTATTACGGAGATTATCCCATCGGCGACCAAATTTGGTGTTACGTGTTGCGAGAGGGCGAATTCGGTTACGTTCCCAAACCCGAATATTTTCATTTTGAGGAAAATACCGAATACGCCGATTATCTCGCTTCGATAGAACAAGCCCCCACCCAATCCCAAGACGTGAAACAAAAATCCGCCTCGTCCCCTGCGCAAATCGCAATCCTCGTTACCCTCTGTCTGCTTGTTCCCCTACTTGGTGCGCTCATCTTAAAACCACCCAGAAAACCTCCTTACGAAACGGGCGATTAACCTCCGTCGCCACCTAAAAATCTCCGTTCGTCAGCGGAGATTTTTTTATCCCGACCAGCCTCCACAAAACGGTCAATCGTGCGAAAAATCTCCAAATCTTTCAACTTTTCGTCATAGAGTTTTTTCGTAATGCCCGCATAAAAGAGCATTGCCCCAATCTTATCCGCCAAACGGCTCTGCCGACGGAAATACATGCGTTCGCTGCAACCCGTCCCCCCGCTTTTGCGCTTTTCATCTTGCATTTTCAGAAAATTGCGAAGTTGTTTTGTCTTTCCGAAATAACGGATATCTAACAGCGTGCGTTCTTCTTCCGTCAAACGGCTAAACAAATTTTCCAGAGTATCCTTCAACCACTCCAAACGATTTTTTTCGATAATTTCACCCGCAAGATATTCTGCTAATTGTTCCGTTGACAAATTGCTCTCATAAGACAGCACCGCCTTATTACGGATATGTACCGCATAATCTTCGCCAACCGTCTTTAACAACGGATAGGCATACAAAATCACTTTCGCATAATTTTCCAAAATGCACTCACCTCCAAGGCGCAAGTTCCCCTGCAACCGTTATTTCTATCTTTCATACCGCCTGTCCCACTCATCACACCAAGCGCAACACGGCAATATCCCTTGCCTTCCCCGCAAAAATTTTGCCCGCGGAAAGGTCGCGCCTATTATCCCATTTCCCACGTTTTTCGCAAGGGGGGACTGCCATTTTTTATACAAAATCCGAACATTTGTTCGTGTTTTTAATTAAGAATACACGATAAAACATGACAACAGTATGCCTGTTAAATAAAAAAAAGGAAAGATTTTGAAATTTTTTCCAAATCTTTCCTTTCCGTCTAAAAACCTCGAAAGAGGTCGAATATTCAAACTTTTTCCTAAAAGGAAAAAATCACGCGATAACCCTTGCTTTTTTGAAAAAATGATGTTATAATAATTTTGTATGAGAAAAATTGCAAAGAAAACTGCATTATTTCTTTCTCTCACCGCACTCGTAACGACGTCTGCGGCGCTTCCTTTTGCGCAGAAATCAGGCGATACGCAAACCGCTTTTGCACAATCGGCGCAATATTCTATGCAGGAAGAAACTTCTTTAGTCCTCCCCGAGAATTATCAGCAATATCTGTCGTTAACCAATCCGATGGACGTTGCGGTATGCAACGATTACATGGCGATCGCGGACAATAATTTGATTTACGTATACGACGTACAAGACAACGCTTATCACAAATACGAACATACGGTAAACCAAGCCGATCCGACAAAGAACAACGTCATGAAATTACAATTTTACGAGGACGAAAGTTTGTACTTTTTGGACGGCACGTATTTGTATTTGCTCAATCCCGAAACCTTGCAAATCAGCAACGTTTCATTGACGGAAAACGATCCGAAATTCCCCTGCGACTCTTTCTTAATCGTAGACGACGTCCTGTATTATACGGATGTAAAAACGGAGGCGTCCGTTTCCTATATCACGTTAGACGGCAGAAAAGCTGGCACTTTGGCAACCGTACTGGGTAAACCGATCATCGCTTTTTACAACGAAGAACTCTATTATACGGAGGCAGGCAAATTCCTTTACAAGATCGATCCCCAAACGGAAGCAAAAGAGT
The DNA here is from genome assembly GCA_045594165.1 of Candidatus Scatosoma sp. Lineage (GTDB taxonomy): Bacteria > Bacillota > Clostridia > Christensenellales > Borkfalkiaceae > Scatosoma. The sequence goes on along the minus strand of JAZNXZ010000146.1, from coordinate 8,485 downwards.
TGGTTGCCTATTTTGACGACGAACTTGTATCCATGCAAATTCAAAACAACGTCTTTGTTTGCTCCACTCTTTCAGGCGATTTCTACGCCTATAATTTAACGGAACTCGCGTTGACGGAAAACGCAGGCATCGTCACGCCCTTGGCGCATTGCCAAGGCAATTACGCGTCCCTTGCGCCGTTCGGCGAATACGTTTACGCGGTCAAGGGCGATTCTGTCTGTCAGTATTCTTTAGAAAATTCCGTTTTTACCGATTTTGAAATCTGTGAAACGTCCGACAGCAAACACCGCATAAACAGCGCAACCGAAACGTTGCTTGCAGGCGACACCCTGTTTATTGCAGACAACGGCAACAGCCGTATCACGGTATACGACACGGCTGCCGACAGCTTTGCCGAGCCGATTTTGTTGGACTTTGCACCCAATTATCTCGCAAGCGACCAAACCACCCTGTTGGCTGCGGACGGCACACGGGCGACTTTGTACGCCTTAGAGGCAGACAATTACGGCACAGTAATTGCGACCTTTGACGGCTTTACAGGCACGGTAGTCGGGGCGGTAAACGTATACGGAAACTACTATTTGGCAACGGACGCCAATTATTATTACGGAATATCGAAAACGACGGACGAAAACAACGTCGAAACGTGGGCGCTAAAAGAAATCAAAAAAACGTCGACGCGCTATGCAAAACTGCTTGCGTCCGATGCTTACGGTTATCTGTACGTAGCCAGCAGCAACGGCGTATACTGTTTTACAGAAGAGGGTTTCCTTTCCGCAACGACGGAGGGCGAACCGCTCGGCGTTACTCTGCCAACGAACGCAGAAAAAATCCTAATTGATTACGACGGCGGCGTGTACGCCTTAGCGAACGGCACGTTGCAAAAAACGACCGAACCCACCCCCTATGCCTTAAACGAACCGCTGGTATACAGCGACAGCGCAACGGTACAATCGTTTGCATTCGGCATTGAAGACAACGTCACCTACGTTTTATACAAAGAAAATTATTTGGCAAAAACGAGCTTGCTTAATTTACCCACGGTAAAAAACATCCCCGTAAACGGCGTAGACGTCGGCATTTTCGACGGCACGCCCGCCGAGGTGGAAATCGTCCGCATACGCAATCGGTCAATGCTGATTGATTTTAATCTTTCCGCCCTGCCGAGCGCAGACGTTTTCCCGTACTTAAATTACAGCCGTAGCGAACCCTCGTTCACAGCGCTCAAAATCGGCGAAACGGCAAACGGAAAGCACGCAATCCTCGTCTTTTTCGACGAGCAAACGAACGCATACCGCGCTTGCCTTGTCTTAACAGGGGATTGTCTTGCCTTGACGGCTGAAGAAAAAGCTAGCCATTACAAGACCTACGACGCGGCAAAGACCATGTACGTAAGCAACGATATTTCCGTTTGTAAATTCCCCCACCTTTCGGGCTTACCAACGGTAACGGAGCTTGTCCGCAATACGGCAATCACCGTTATCGGGGAAATCAACGATTTGGATTATTCCTATTATCACGTGCAATATACGGACAGCGACAACGTAACGCATACGGGATATGTCCCCAAGGCGTACGCAATCGGGTTTGATCCCACGCCACCCACGCCCGAAACGGACGTCTACGGCGAAACGAACTCAGATAAAGACGGCATACGACGGCTCGCATTCCTATTGCTTGGCGGCGCGGCGGTCTTAATCTTAACCGACGTTTTGATTTTCCGCGCTATGCGCAAGAAAAAAGACGATTAAAACCGAATATTCGGTATAGATAAAAAATAAAGGAGGAACAATTCTATGACTGACAGTTATCCAAGTCCCGGCGTAGACCCGCTAAGTACGATTGCCGTTGCGGATTGTTTCTTCTTGCATCCGCGCAGATAACCTTACTTTCGAGAATACGCTACCTTACGATTAACCGAAATTTAGAATTACGGAGGTAGAGTATCATGGAAAAAGAATTTTTTGATGCCATAAAAGAACTTTTAGACAGCAAAGATTTTATTACCGCGGCACAGCAATTACAAAGCTGTTCCACGGAAGAAATCGCAGAATTATTGAAAACCTTAGACGAACAATCGCTGATCCCCCTTTGTCGGGAATTAGACAGCGAACAGATGGCAGACGCGCTGTTGCTTTTAGACGCGTCTTTGCAGGAAACCATCCTCAGCGGACTTCGCGACAACGAATTAGAGGCTGTCATGGACGAAATGTCCGTAGACGACACCGTCGACATTATCGAGGACATGCCGCAGGAAATCGTCCGCCGTATCGCCGAATTAGACGAAATTTTGATATTGCTCGAAGAGCGCAATTACGCCGTCTTAAAACCCCTGCTTTCGTCCATGAACGCCATCGACCTTGCGGAAGTCTTTGAAGAAACGGAGCGCGACGCAGACCTACTGGTGTTGTTCCGTATCCTGCCCAAGGACCTTGCGGCAGAAACGTTCGTCGAAATGGACAGCGACGTCAAGGAAAAGCTTATTCATAAACTCAACGACCGAGAACTGAAAGCGGTCATGGACGAACTGTTCTTGGACGACGCCGTAGACTTGATCGAAGAAATGCCGGCGTCCGTTGTTAAGCGTGTTTTGGCGCAAAGCGACAGCGAAACGCGCGCCTATATCAACGAACTCTTAAAATACCCCAAAGACAGTGCAGGCAGTATCATGACGATCGAGTTCGTTTCCCTGCTCCCCACCATGACGGTCGAGGACGCGTTTGAGCGTATCCGCCGTACGGCAATCGACAAGGAAACGATTTACACCTGCTACGTCATTGATCCGACGAATACGATCCTCGGTTTGGTAACGGCAAAAGATTTGATGCTTGCGCCCAAAACAGCCTTTATCGAGGACATCATGCAGGAAAACGTCATCTATGCGTACACCGAGGACGACAAAGAGGCGGTTGCGCGGAAAATTTCCGATTACGGCTTTTTGGCTCTGCCCATCGTCGATCGGGAAATGCGCCTCGTCGGTATCGTTACCGTCGACGACGCAATGGACGTCTTGCAGGAAGAAAACACCGAAGATATCGCGAAGATGGCGGCTATGGCGCCGACGGATAAGCCCTATCTCAAAACGGGCGTATTCAGTCTTTGGCGCAACCGCGTACTTTGGCTGTTGATATTGATGCTCGGCTCTACGTTTACGGGCTTGATTTTGAACAGCTACGAGGCGCAACTGTCCACCTGTTTGGTGGCGTGCGTACCTATGATTATGGGTACGGGAGGCAACTCCGGCTCGCAAGCGTCAGTAACCGTTATCCGTTCGCTGTCCATCGGCGAAATCGAAACACGGGACGTGGGCAAAGTCATTTGGAAAGAATTACGTACCGCCTTGCTGCTCGGTCTTACCCTTGCCGCCGTATGTTTTGTGAAACTCATTTATTTAGACGGCATGCTTTTACAAATGGAAGGCTATACGTGGAAAGTCAGCATGGTGGTATCGTTGGCGTTGCTCGGTACGGTAATCTTGGCAAAACTCGTCGGCGCAATTTTGCCGATTTTGGCAAAACTTTGCCATTTAGACCCTGCCGTTGTCGCCAATCCCTTTATCACGACGATCGTAGACGCCGTTTCGGTGATTTTGTTCTGCTATCTGTCTATCGGCATTTTAAGTTAAGAAAAAACGACGTAAAAAAAGCTTTGGTTTTTCACCAAAGCTTTTTTTATTTTTCATATCTGTTGCCGTCGTCGGGCAAAACCGTCACAATATTTTTTCCTGCGTTTTCAGGGCGTTTTGCAAGGCGTAACGCCGCCGCAACCGCCGCCCCCGACGATATCCCCACGTACAGGTTTTCTTCCGCAAATAGGCGGTCTTTCATGGCAAACGCCTCTTCGTCCGTCACGGTGAGCACTTCGTCGTACACCGTCCTATCCAACACGGTCGGCACGAAATTTGCGCCGATACCCTGTATTTTATGCGCCCCTGCCCTGCCTTTCGACAAAAGGGGGGACGCAGTAGGTTCTACCGCCACCACTTTACAATCGGGATTTTTTTCTTTGAGATATTTGCCTACCCCCGTCAGCGTGCCGCCCGTACCCACGCACGCCACGAAAACGTCCACCTTTCCGCCCGTCTGCGCCCAAATCTCCGGCGCGGTCGTTTGATAATGCGCTTTCCAGCATACGGGATTATTAAATTGGTCTGCAATGATTGCATTCGGCGTTACGGCAAGCAATTCGTTGGCTTTGTCCACCGCCGCCTGCATACCTTTCTTCCCGTCCGTTAAAATCACTTCTCCGCCGTGCGCTTTAATCATTTCGCGGCGTTCTACGCTCATCGTATCGGGCATTACGATCACCGCTTTATAGCCGCGAAGTTTCGCCGCCAACGCCAAGCCTATCCCCGTGTTTCCCGAAGTCGCCTCTATCACCGTACCGCCCTTTTGTAACAATCCGCGCTTTTCCGCGTCGTCTAAAATAGCAAAGGCAACTCTGTCTTTAATCGAACCGCCAAGGTTTTCCTTTTCAATTTTCGCAAGCACGCGCGCAACGCAATTTTCCGCACCCGTAAGCGCGGTCAATGCTTGCAAACTCGTATTGCCAACCCCTGTTACTTTGGACACGGTACACCCCTTTTCAAAAAATTTACTTGCAATATGTCAAAATTTGCGACGGCTCGTCAATCAAAACAGCCGCGCCGTGTTCTTCCAAAAACGCTCTGTCCTTAAACCCCCAAGTAACGGAAAGACAGTCCACGCCAGCATTTTTCGCCGTCATAATATCCACTTCCGAATCCCCGACGTACACCGTCGTTTCGGGGCTTGCGCCAAGCGTTTCCATCACGGCAAGCAGAGAATCGGGCGCGGGCTTTTTCCGAATCCCCGCACTCTCGTTTTCGCCAACCGCCGCCAACAATACGCCGCTAAAATATTCTTCCGCTAAGAGTTTTACGGCAAAATCCGCCTTATTAGATACCACCGCCGTTTTCACGCCCCGCTTTTTCAGCGCGGTAAGCAAAGGCATAACCCCCGCGTACGCCTGCGTTTTATCTTTACAATGTTCTTTATAATACGCCTTAAACGCCGATAAAATGCCGTCAAAATCCACCGCTGTTACTTTCTCACAACCAACCGAGCGTTCCATCAGTTTCACAATACCGTTCCCGACGAAAGAACGTACCTCTTCCCGCGTTCGCAAAGGCAATCCGTACGCCGTAAGCGCCGCGTTGACCGCAGCGTGCAAATCGTCCAACGTATCCAGCAGCGTTCCGTCCAAATCAAACACAACTGTTTCGTACATAGTCTTTCCTTTGGCTTTTAGCAAAGCACTTTTTTAATTGCCGCCACGGCGTCCGCGCGGTTTTCCGCATTCGTCTTGACGTAGATCCCCGACACGTAATTTCTCGTCGTGCCTTCCGACAGCTTCAACGCCGCGGAAATTTGGCGGTTGGTAAAGCCCTCGTACATCATCAGGGCAATCTCTATTTCGCGGTCGGAAAATCCAAACGCGCGTTGCAAACGGATTTCCCTATCCGCCGCCACGTGTTTTGCCGCGTCGGTGATTCTGCGCGCAATCTTGGCAGGCAAAATCGTATCCCCCTCGTAGGCATTTTTAATCGCACTGATTAAGGCGTTGCTGCCGATATCTTTCAAAAGGTAACCGCTCGCCCCGTTGTTGATGGCGTTCAGAATATAATCGCTGTCATCGAAGGTCGTCAAAATCACCACTTTCACGTCGGGATATTCCGCTTTGATGCGCTGCGTTGCCACAACGCCGTTCATGTTCGGCATGCGGATATCCAAGAGCACTACGTCGGGAGAAAGCGCAGGCATTTTTCCCAAAGCGTCAAACCCATCCTGCGCCGTACCGACAAAATCCAAGCCGTCGTCCGTACGCAAAATCGCACCGATTTCTTCCGCTAATTCCAACTGGTCGTCTACTACCAAAACCCTGATTTTCTTCTTTTCCATGCTTACTCCTTTGTTTCTGCGGGCAATTCCATACGGATTTCAAAACCTTCGCCGTCTTCCGCCGTAAACGCAATTTCGCCGCCCAACGCACGCACCCGTTCTTCCATCGTCGTCAGTCCAAACCCTTTGTTTACAATATTTCCCGCGACGCCTTTGCCGTTATCCGACAGCAAAAACGTGATTTTGTTCGCACTTTTTTTACACTCGAACCAAAACGCCGTTGCGCCGCCGTGGCGCAAACCGTTGGCAATACCTTCCTTTAACGTATTGCATAAAAAACGGTGCACCGCCGCGCTTGCCGACACGTCGTCCACGTCCGAGCGGATTTTTATATCCGTGCCGTCCGTCGATTCGTGAATAATGCTTAACAAATCGTCTTGTAAACTCTTTTGCTCCGTTCTGCCCGAAAGCAAATGCACGCTATCCCGCAATTCTTCCAACGCATGCCGCGCCTGTAAATTTGCCGCTATCATTTTGTTTTTTGCCTCTTCGGGATTGCTTTCAACAATCAGTTTCGCCGATTCTGTCTGCATAATTACCGTCGTCAACGAGTGTCCCGCCGTATCGTGAATTTCCTTGGCGATACGTTGGCGTTCTTCCAGAACGGACACTTCGCGCACCGCCTCGTAGGCTTTTTCCAATTCCTTTTTACTTTCGTTCAATTCCTTTAACGTTTTATCCAACCGCAAAAACTGTCGATAAAAGGACAAAGCGATTTGGACGATTAAAAAATGTATCGTCAAAATTACAAACGCGCCAATCGATTCTTGCAAGAGCTGAAAAAGCCCTACGTCGGCAAAATCAAACGTGATACGCGCCGTATAAATTAAGGCGTATACGGGTACGCACAGCACGAATATCCACACCGCCGTTTTGCCGTTTTTTGCCGTGATGTAAAATTCCGTCAACACCAAAACGTAAATTATCAGCGCATAGCCGCCGCTTACCAAAAACAGGAAAGCGCACGCAGCCACCGCGTTTAGTACGTAAAACAAAACGGCGAGCCGTTTATCCTTTATTACAAACAGTTTTAACGCCTCGGACAGCGTAAACGACGCCACGGCAATTTGTAGCGGCATCATTTTCCACCAACCTTTCAGCGTAAGGAAAGAGCTGAAATTCTGCAACAGAATTAGTAATTGCACGATAATCAGCAAAATAAAAATCAGCCATTTGCCAAAAAAGGCAAAAAACTGTTCGTTGCGGACGTCGTATTTTGCAAACAAACGCTCGAAATACGTGCGGATTTTTCCGTCTTCCCCGCGTTCGTTACGTTTCTTTTTGTCCGTTTTCGACATGTCCGTCCCCCTTTTACCGCCGCTTTTAATCCCTGCTCTTTTCTTGCTTGACCAGATTTTGCACCGAATATTTTTTACTGATTTCGTTCAATTTGTTATCTTTCAAATAACTGTATACGCCGCTTTTGGAGCAGACGAAATGGTCGCAAAGCATTACGTTATGATAGCTACACACAATTTGGAATTTCCCCGTCGTTTCGTCGTCCGCCGCCGACGGTAAAAACGAGCCTTGCGGATGATTATGCACAATGACTACGCCCGCAGGTTTCAGTTCCAGCAAAAGCTGCGTGAACATTGTCGGGTCAAACTCCGCCTTATCCTCTTTTCCGCAAGAAACGATTTTGCTGGCGATTACGTATTTGTTGTCGTCCAAAAAATAAATTTCTAACACTTCGCGCTTTTCGTCGTTGTAGAGCGTTTTTAGATAACTCATAAATCGGTTTGACTCAAACCTGCCACGATACGCCGCCGTCTGTCCGCGGTAATGTTTATGAATCAATTTTCCTAAGCTGGAAAGAAAAGTCGCCACGCTTGCACCCACGCCTTTTACGCGCATTAAATCGGAATAGTCCGCCGAGAACACGCCCGTCACCGAACCGAATTCCGAAAGCAAACGATGCGCAATATCGTTGGTGTTCCTGCGCGGAATCGCCGTATACAACAGCAATTCTAAATACTCGTGGTCTTGCAGCGCGCCTTTATCCAATTTTTCCCGCAGACGGTCGCGATGCCCGTCGTGTTCGTGCATAGTTTTTCTCCCACCTTCTCAATTTTATTTATTGTAGCATACTTTTCCGTATTTGTCAAAGCCTGCTTAAAAAAAATTTATTTTTTTAAGCAATCCCGTTCATTTTGTTTACCAAATCTTCTTTTTTGTGTATAATAATAGAGTGGACCGCCACAAAATATGCCTTTGGAGTGTCTTATGGAAACTTGCAAAGAAAATCGTATGGAAAAATACTTTGACGAGATTGTGCAATCGGTTGTGGAAATTTTGCAATTCGATTCGTCGTTAAAACCTGCCGTGGAAGGATGTCCGTTCGGCAAGGAAACCGCCGAGTGCTTGGCGTATTTTTTGAATTTGGCAAAGGAAATGGGCTTTGAAACGCGTAACTACGACAATTACGTGGGCGAAGTCATATTTGGCGAGGGCAAGGATTTTGCTATTTTGGCGCACCTGGACGTCGTCCCTGCCGGGAGCGGTTGGAAATATCCCCCCTTTGGCGGCGTAATTAACGACGACGTGTCCGACGGCGGCGTTGTCGGTAC
>JAZNXZ010000145.1:0-4211 GCA_045594165.1 Candidatus Scatosoma sp. | reverse complement strand
GACGGCGTACACGCCGTCGGCTCTCTTTACCTATCATTCTAACTGGTACGTTTGGCGAGGATTTTGCCGTTTTCGCCGTTTATCAAAAACGCCGTGATATTGCCGTTTCGGTCAATCACGCCTACGTAATAATAGGGCGATTCTTCAAAAATCAGGCGGATATAGATTTCCCCCGCAAAGCCGTATTTGTCCGTCAATCCGTCAAACAATGCTTTTTCCGCGTTGAGCAAGCCGTTCAAAACTTTCTCGGGCGACAGCGTTGTTTCCGTGCGGACAGACGTCGCCGTCAACTCGCTTTCCACGCCGCCGTAGGTAATTTTGCAGACGATTTCTTGCATGGCGGACGTATCTAACGTGCAATAAAAATAATACTCTGCGCGGACGTTATCAAAGGACATTTCCCCGCCGTATTCCTTGCCGCCAACCGTAAAGATAAGGGAGCAATCTTCGTCGCCCTCAGGCGCAATCAAATATACTTCGGTTCGTTGCGAAGTTTCCTGCGGTACGCCGTCGGCAGCGTAGGGCGTTTCCTTGCTCACCGAGTAGATACGCAGGGACAGAGTTTCCGTTTTCGCCAAGAAAATATTGCTGCGTAGTTCGGACACGTAATCGGTGTAACGAACCGTTTTTTTACAGCCGACGAACATAAAGGAAAACAGCGCCGTCAGGCAGACGAGTAAAAAGCACAGGATTTTTTTCGGTCGTAAAAATAGATGGTTTCGGTTAAAAAAGACGTTCATGGTTCATTATATTAAAAAAATGTGGCAAACATGCCGAATTATTTTTGTTCATACAGTTGATTTTTTGGCTTTGATGTGCTAAAATAGTATAAATACAATGGGGGGACGAGTTTATGAGCGTTGAAAAGATTATTTTCAGGTCGTTCTTATGTACGCTGGCGGCGATTGCAATGCTGCTTGTGTTCATGGCTGGTATGCTCGTGGCTGTCTATCCCGAAACAATGATGAACGTAGCCTATGATATGGGCATGGAAAAGTCGAGCGTGTGGTTCGCCGAGCGTGCGTATAAGCGCCACGATAAGATTGATACGATTGCGTTTGCAACGACGGTGGCGATTGAAGAAAATATGTACGATAAGATAATCTCTTGCGGGGAAAAAATGATTAGCGACGACGAGTTTGCTAGCTACTGCGAGAAGAAGGATTTGGAAAACTACGCGAAGTATGGCGACCAGACGGTAAACGGCGTGCTTATCGTGGATATTATCGGGGCTTACGACCAGTACGTATATGCGCAAATTAGTGTGGCGCAATACAAGACGGGGGATACGGACGGCGCAAAGCAACGCGCGTGGGCTTTGACGGAAGGATTCCCTAGAAACAATGCGATTGCCTGCCTTTTGTTAGAGGCGGAAAGCAATGGCGACGAAACGTTGGTACAGACGTTGCGCGTGGAGATGGAAAACTTGGACCAAAGCGATTGGTCGGATGACGACAAAGCGTATTTTGGTGAAATCTGTGCCGCATTACAATCGTAAGCGAAATCGTAAAATTAGGCAAATAAAAGTTTTTATATATACAAGGAGACAAATCAATGAGCAGCAGAATTGTAAAAGAAGGATTGACCTTTGACGACGTACTTTTGATTCCGCAGGCATCAAACGTGTTGCCCCACGAGGTAGATCTTAGAACGCAGCTTACCGATAAAATTAAGCTGAATCTGCCCCTTATGAGCGCGGCAATGGATACGGTTACGGAAAGCCGTATGGCGATTGCTATGGCACGTGAAGGCGGTATCGGTATTATTCACAAGAATATGTCGATTGAAGAACAGGCGAATCACGTTGACCGCGTAAAGCGCAGCGAACACGGCGTTATTACCGACCCTTTCTTCCTGCATCCCCAAAATCTTGTAAGAGAAGCTATCGGGTTGATGGAGAAATACCGTATCAGCGGTGTGCCTATTACGACGGAAGACGGGAAATTGGTAGGTATTCTTACCAACCGCGATTTGCGCTTTGAAAATAACTACGACCAGCCTATTTCGAACATTATGACGAAGGAAGGCTTGGTAACCGCGCCCGAGGGTACGTCCTTGGACGAGGCGAAAGTTATCCTTGGTAAAAACAGAATTGAAAAATTGCCTATCGTAGACAAGAAAGGTTATTTGAAAGGCTTGATTACGATTAAGGATATCGAAAAAGCAATTCAGTATCCCAACTCGGCACGCGACGAAAACGGCAGATTGCTCGTTGGTGCGGCGGTCGGTACGGCTGGGAATACGATGGAACGTATTGCGGCTCTCGTGGACGCACGCGTAGATATTATCGCAATCGATACGGCGCACGGGCACTCGGCAGGCGTTATCAAGAAAGTGGAAGAAATCCGCGCGGCGTTCCCCAACCTTGCTATCATTGCAGGTAACGTTGCTACGGCAGGCGCAACGGAAGCGCTTATTAAGGCAGGTGCGGACGTTGTTAAGGTTGGTATTGGTCCTGGTTCGATTTGTACGACGCGCGTCGTTGCAGGTATCGGCGTTCCGCAGCTCACGGCGATTATGGATTGCGCGGAAATGGCTGACAAATACGGCAAACGTATTATCGCAGACGGCGGTATTAAATATAGCGGCGATATCGTAAAAGCGTTGGCGGCTGGCGGCAGCGCGGTTATGGTCGGTTCGCTTTTGGCGGGTACGTTGGAAAGCCCCGGCGAAGTAGAATTGTATCAAGGCAGAAGTTACAAAGTATACAGAGGTATGGGTTCGCTCGGCGCGATGGCGGCAGGTAGCAGCGACAGATATTTCCAAGAAGGCACGAAGAAGTTCGTACCCGAGGGGGTAGAAGGTCGTGTACCTTACCGTGGCTCGGTTGCAGATATTATTTATCAGATGAAGGGCGGTTTGCGCTCGGGTATGGGCTACTGCGGTAAGGCAACGGTAGAGGCGTTGCGCACGGGTTCGGAATTCGTTCGCATCACCAACGCAAGCCTTGTGGAAAGCCATCCCCACGATATTTCGATTAGCAAGGAAGCACCCAACTATCAGCAACATTAATAGGAAAAAGACGCGGATAAGTATTTATCTACGCGTCTTTTCTTGCATAAAAGCGTTTTAATTTTACCATTTTAGGAGGAGAAATATATGGAAAACAACGTACGTCCTGCATCCATGGAACGTATTACAACCAAAGCTTTGGCTGACGCGTTTATCGCGGAACAAGTGGCGGAAATCAAGGCACAGGTTGGCGATAAAAAAGTGTTGCTTGCCCTTTCTGGCGGTGTAGATTCGTCGGTGGTGGCGGCGCTTTTGATTAAGGCAATCGGCAAACAGCTCGTTTGCGTACACGTAAACCACGGGCTTATGCGTAAAAACGAATCGGAAAACGTCGTAGAAGTGTTCCAAAATCAGTTGGACGCAAACCTCGTTTACGTAGACGCTACCGACCGTTTCTTGAACTTGTTGGCAGGGGTAAGCGACCCTGAGCAAAAACGTAAAATTATTGGGAAAGAGTTTATCAACGTGTTTGCTGACGAGGCAAGAAAGTTGGAAGGTATCGAATTCTTGGCGCAAGGTACGATTTATCCCGACATTTTGGAAAGTATTAAGCAAGCGGAAGGGAAAAAGGCGGTAAAATCCCACCACAACGTTGGCGGTTTGCCTGAAGATTTGCAGTTTGCGTTGGTTGAACCCCTGAAATTGCTTTTCAAAGACGAAGTACGCGTGGTTGGCGAAGCGCTTGGTTTGCCGCACGCAATGGTTTACCGTCAGCCGTTCCCTGGTCCTGGGCTTGGTGTAAGATGTCTTGGCGCGATTACGCGCGACCGTTTGACGGCACTCCGCGAGGCAGACGCCATTTTGCGCGACGAATTCGATAAATGCGGTTTGGCGGAAAAGGTATGGCAATATTTCGTCGTAATTCCCGACGTGAAGAGCGTAGGCGTTAAAGACGAAAGCCGTTACGAGGGCTGGCCTGCTATTATCCGTGCGGTAAACACGGTGGACGCAATGACGGCGACGATTGAAGAAATTCCTTACGCTGTTTTGCATAAAGTTACGAATCGTATCGTAACCGAAGTGGAAGGTATCAACCGCGTGTTGTACGACCTTACTCCGAAGCCCACAGGTACGATTGAGTGGGAATAATCCTATAAAAATACGCCTTGCAAGTAGTCTTGCAGGGCGTTATTTTTTATGTGTACAGTAGACGAGTTATATAAGATTTTCCTTGGACGGGGGATAGCCGAACGTTTTTA
>JAZNXZ010000144.1:0-5805 GCA_045594165.1 Candidatus Scatosoma sp. | reverse complement strand
TTCGGGAATATTTTGCAGAGCGATACCGCCTGCAATAATCAACGCTTGCGTATCGTTACCCGAACCAAAGCCTACGCCTGCGGCAATCCCTTCGGGGAGATTGTGTATGGCGATTGCCAGAACGAACAAAAGGACTTTGTTAAGATTGGCGTTGTGGTGGTCTTCCGTTTCCGCCCCCATGAGCTTATGCAGGTGGGGGACGAGCTTATCGGTGAGGTTCAAACAGAGCGCGCCGATAAAAATGCCGCCAAGCGTATATAAAAGACGGAATTTTCCGCCGTATTCCAGCGACGGCACAATCAACCCGAAAAACGCCGCCGCAAGCATGACGCCTGCCGCAAAGGAAAGGACGATATCCGAAAAGCGGTGGGATATATTTTTGAAAATAAAGCCGATTGCCGCGCCGATTACGGTTGCGCCGCCGACGCCAAGGGCTGTTAATAATACCATTTCCATGCGTTTATTATAATAGATAAAAAGGGAAAAGTCAATAAGAAAAAGAAAAAACACGCTCGTTAAGGGCGTGTTTTCGCATGGATTCTTAAACTAAGAGAGGAACTATGTTAATAAAAATCAAACCGGTGAACATGATGATAAGCCCGATAATGCAAAGGGGTTTGATCTTTTCCTTGAAAAATAGCGAAGACATCAAAAGTGTCAAAATGAGTGCCGAGCCTTGTGCCAAAGGATATATCTGTATGGCGGACAGACGGGTTGCGGCTAAGGTTTTGAAATAGGAATTACAGAAAAGAAAGGTTGCCATAATGGCAATATAAAGCAACGTCTGCTTGTCCAAAGACCGTTTCATTTTTGTAGGCGTATCGCTTGTACTCGCTTTTTTTACACTTAGACACAGAAATAAAATCGAGAGTGTGATTGCCGAAAAGACGTAGATATAAAAATTAAATGCGGAGGCAGGGGTAGTCCCTTTATTGTATTGAAAAATCTTGTATGAAAATTCGTTGAAACCGTTTGCGATGCCGACAACAAATAAAAGCAGAATGGAAAGAAGACTCAGTTTTTGCTTGATTTGATTGGAATAAAGGCTCATCACGACGACCGAGAAGAGTAATAAAATCAAACCGATAATTTCAAAATACGTGATGGTTTCTTTATAGATAATACACGAGAGAACAATGGGAATGAGTATACCCATGGAAACGAAAGTGTCTACAGCGGTAAAAGCGCTTTTTTGTACCGCCAACAACCACGTGGCGATAAAAATGCTGGTGGCGATGCCGCCAAAAGCAGATATCAAAAGCACCTTTTTAGAGACTGACAAACTGGAAACGCCCCCGTCGAACAGGACAAAAACAAACCCGACCGGAATACAAAAAAGCATACGGATAAGGTTTGCCAATACCGCGCCCCTAAAACCGTTTGTTTTATTGCTGACTTTTTTCCCGAAAAAGCCTTTAATTGATCCGCTTATTATGGAAACGGAAAGAAACAGATAACCTAACATAACGTACACCCAAGTATATAAAAAATCAACCGTACTTTTTTATTATACAATATTGTAATGCGTTTTTCAATATCGATTTCGATACAAAAATATGCTTTTTCGAAAGAAATTACACTTTGGCAAGGTTAATTCGTATGCACGGAAACGAGTTTGCCGCCAGCTTTTCTGGATTCTTCTGCGGCAATCCCTATCAAATGGCTTTCCGCCGAGTGTGCAAGCGAAGTTTTTTCCGACGCTTTTCCCGTCAGCATATCGTAGAGCGTATGGACGATACCGTGGTCGCCGCCTCCGTGCATCGTGGCAGGCGGTAACAAATCGCTGATTTTCATTTCGTATTCGGGCGCGCCGAAAATGCCGACGCGGATAAAATCCCGCACTTCGTCCAAGGTTATTTGACCGTTTGTGCCGAAAAACTCCATTCTTCTGCCGCAATGTCTTGTAAAAGCCGTCATGGTCAGCGTGGCTTTGACGCCGTTTTGAAAGGTCATCTGCGTTATTTGATGGTCGACGACATCGTTGTCGCAACGGAACACGCATTTGCCGTAAATGGTGTTTTGCAGTGCCGCGCGCATTTTTTCTTCCGTGATCGGGGCATGGCAGGGCACGTTGTAGGGATAGACGTCCTGCTTTACCTTTAACCAGTTGTCCAAATATTGCGTTTTTGCACTGAAAGGGCAGGTATTTTGGTGGGGACAATCCAAGCATCGTTCCGTCGCGCCTTCAGGCGCGTTTTCGGCGGTAAAATAGGTGAGGTCGCCGACGGAGGACAAGCTTTCGCATGCCGAGTTTGCATAAAATTGCAAAAGGTCCAAATCGTGCGAACATTTTGCCAAAATCATGGGTGTGGAATTTTCCGCTTTGCGCCAATATCCGCGCACGTATGCTTGGGCTTGATGAAAATAACCCACCTGTTCGATAGCGTTGATGGATACCAACCGCCCGATTGTGCCGTTTTCCAACAGTTCTGCCACCTTCATAAAGGCAGGCGCGTAACGCAATACGTGGCAAACAAGCGCTTTGCAGCCCGTTTTTTGTTGCAGAGCCAGCAGGTCTTGCATTTCGGTTTTATTGTCTGTAATCGGCTTTTCAAGCAGAATATCATAACCAAGCAAAAATGCTTTTGTTGCGTGGCGTACGTGGTCTTTATCCTGCGTGGCGATAATCAATACGTCCGCGCGCTTTTTTTGGAAAAAAACCTCTTCATCGACAAATAAATTTTGTTCCGCGACGTTAAACTTTTTTGAAAAATAGGACAATTTTTCCGTGTTTATATCGCAGAGCGCAACAATTTCGAATTGGTCGGGCAACTGCGAAATCAACGTTCCGTACGCATAACCGCCTCTGCCGCCGACACCGATAATCGCAACCGTGAATTTGTTTTTAGACATAAAAATACCGTCCTTGATTTTATGACTCTATTATAGAGTAAAAATTTAGGACGGTCTATCCAAACGTTATGCAATGATTGTCAAAGATTGTTATTTTTCCAGCGGTGTTTTGCCAAATACGCGGCGATAGGCACGGTAAAAAGTATTTAAGCTGTCAAAACCGCAGACAAGAGCAGCGTCCAAAACGGAAAGCGCGTCGCCCGTTTGTAAAAGCTTATGTGCGGCGCGTGCGCGGATATTTCCGACGTATACGTTCCAGTTCAAATCAAGATAGCGGTGTAACATGCGGGAAAGATAGGTATGTGAGTAGCCAAATTGTACCGAAAGCGTCGGCAGGGAAAGATCACGTGTAAAATTTTCCGCGGCGTATTGCAAAATGTTCGCAACCAACTCGTTTTGTTTGTTTTCTTTGCGCTTTACAAAAGGAACGTTTTCGTAAAGGTCGGAAAGAAGCAATTTTACCAAGGCATTGTTTCTTTCGGAAAGTGCGGCAGTATTCGTCTTTCCTTGTTGGTAAAAGGCGTATAAAGCGGATAAAAAGTCGGTGTTTTCAAAGCGAAAACGGCAAGGGGGAACGACGTTGCCAAAGGCGGAAAATACAGGCTGAAAAAAGTGTGCGTCACCCACGATGGCGTACAATTCTGCGCCGGACGGTTTTAAGGCGTGCACGACGTATCCGTCCACAAAGCAGGCGTCGCCTTTTTCAAGCGTATACGTTTCGCCCCCAACGGAAACGCTTTGTTTGCCGTTAACGCAAAACAAAAATTCGATAGCGCCGTGGAAATGGGGCGGCGTTTCGTTTTCTTTGTTTACGTGACTAAAATAAAAATAATCGTGTTGTTCTGCGTTGTGTTCGTAAAAACTCACGGTAAATTCCTCGATAACGTATTCAGGTGTGGAGTAGGCTATTTAATTTGTCAAAGATTGTCTTAAAATTATTCCACGTTTTGATTATACCGTGTTTCCATAGGCTTGTCAAGAGAAAACGAAAATGGACTTTTTATTTTTGCAAAAAAGAAAAACCAGCTCTCGATATGTTACCACACAAAATAAAAGAAACGCGAATTGTTTTCGTGTTTCTTTTATCATTTTGCCGTCCTTGTGACGATTACAATTTAATTTTTACCAAAATCTTTTTAACGGGAGCGGAAACACCGTCTACGCGCATACCGGGACGGTGGATATCGTGGGGGAAGAAAATCCCGTACTCGTTTGCCGTCCATACTCCTTGCCAAACCTTTTCGTCCGTTTGGAAAAATTCCACGTCCTTTTCTTCGTTGTAGGGGGTAATCGACTGCGTTTTTGCGGTATCCGTCACCTCTACGTATTCCGCGCCCGAAACGATATATTGAATATCGATATACTTTTTATGCCCTTCGTAGCGCGCCGCCTGTTCTTCCTTGGTGTTGTATTCCTGTACGGACGCAAACAGGTCTTTGCCGTCGAGTTCGTATTTCCCGACGGGAAGATTTTCTACAATCGCTTTTTTAATAAAAGCAAAAGCTTTTTCAAAATTTTTATGTACGCCGTAATACAGAGCGCAATTTTCTATTTTGTCGATAATCATATTAAACCTCTTTGATGCGTAATTGTTTGTTTTCCGTAACGGTAGGGGCGGGGGTGTTTTCCGACAGTCCGACGGCGCTTTCCACCGGTACGGAAAAGGCAATGCCTTGCCCTGGTGTGTCCAAACCGACCTCTTTATAAAGGGCGTGCATAACTGCGTCCTTAATCTTGGTAGGAACAAGAATCATAACGATTTCTTTTTCGGGCGTTACCGTGATATGGAAAAAGGTTTCCGCCGCTTTGCTCGCCGTGCCGCGTGCGTTGATAACCGTACCGCCGCGCGCGCCGAGTTTTTTCGCCGCGTCCATAACCGCGTCGCTGTAACCGCTGTTTACGATACAAAAAATCGCCTCGTGTTTGTATTCCATGATAGCCCTCCGTTAATTTGCTCTGTGGTTGCTTAAAAACCGATAAATCGCTACGCCGATGACGCTAGACATAGGGATTGTGAACGCAATGCCTTTGCCGTTTTTCAAGGCGTGGAATTTATCCTCTAAGGCGTGCATTGCCTCTTGGACTTTGTCTTCGCGGATCACGCTGAAGATGACGCCCTTGTCCGAGTCTTCCAAACCCAGCATGTACAGCATATCGCTGTGCGCCGTGCCCTGACCTAAGACCGCAGTTTGGAAATTGACCTCGAACGAAGTCAATAAATCCATGTAAAATTCCGTCTTACTACGGTTGACGACCGTGACCAAAAGTTTCAATTTTTTGAAACTGTCTGCCGTTGCTTTTTTGGTCGTCCTCGGGGTTCTTGTTTTCGTTATTTTTTTCGTTGTTTCCATACCGTACCCCCCTTGTTTACATAAATTTGATGATTTGTTCATCGTCCGCGTCAAGGATGCGTTTCATGGCAATCTTTTCCTTAACGTGTTTGGTTACAACCGACCTAAAACCCAACGTTTGGATGGTGATGAGGGGAGTCATAGCAACCATCGCTACCAGCCCGAACGCGTCCAAAAGGATTTTGTCCGGCTGCAACACGGCGCAAATGCCGATTAAGAAAGGCAAGATAAACGTCGACGTCAAAGGACCGCTGGCTACGCCGCCGGAGTCGAACGCGATTGCCGTGTAGATTTTGGGAACGAAGAAGGACAGCCCCAGCGAGATAAAATACCCCGGTATCAAATAATACAGAATGCTGAAATCAAAGATAACGCGGATCACCGAAAGCCCGATGGACACGCCCACGCCGATTGAGAGCGCGATAAGCATAGAGCGTTTGCTGATTGCGCCGCCTGTAACGCTTTCGACTTGCTTATTCAATACGTGAATGGCAGGCTCCGCTAAAACGACGGTGAAACCGAGAATGAACGCCGCAATTACGGTGATAACGGGTTTTGCCGCGGCGAGTTGTTCGCCCATTTTGTAACCGATAGGCATAAA
>JAZNXZ010000143.1:0-5063 GCA_045594165.1 Candidatus Scatosoma sp. | reverse complement strand
TTTATAACGCGGTGGCAAGCCACGTTTATGAGGACGGACAAGAGGTCGTTTTCTCTACCGCTACGTTGAGTGTGGAAACCCGTCGTCGTTGCGGCGTGCATTTTACCTATGCGGCGCAGGCGCAAACGGCGGTGCAGAGTTATTTGACGGAAACGGGCAACGTTTTGCCCTCGGCAGATTTTTATTGGGAATATCAACCGTAAAGGATTATAATTTATGAAAAAAAGCATTTTGCAAAACTGCATATACGCGCTGTGCGGATTAGGCGTTTTGATTGCCGTTTGGGTGATTGCCTATTATGGCGTGGGGAACGAGCTGGTCGTTCCGTCCTTTGCCGATTGCGTTAAGGACGTTGGAGAACTGCTCGTAAAAGAAAGGTTTTGGCGTTACTTTTTCAATACGCTCGGGAGAGTGGTTTTTGTCTTTATCATATCCTTTCTTGCCGCGGCTGTTTTTGCCGTAATCGCCTACGTGACGCCCGTTGTTAAGGGGATTTTATCCCCGATCATATCCTTGCTGCGGTCGTTGCCGATTTTGGCGGTCACTTTGATTTTGTGGCTGATGTTCGGGCGTGAGGACGCGCCGATTGCGGTGGCGTGTTTGTCCTTGTTTCCTATGTTGTACGCAGGGTTTTTATCCGCGCTTTCGGGTGTGGACGAAGAGTTAGTCGTGATGAGCCGCGTGTACAAAGTGCCCTTAAAAAAGAGAGTGTTTTCGTTGTATCTGCCGTCAGCTGCGCCCTACGTATTGAAAGAGGGGGGCTCTGCGATATCCTTTGCCTTAAAATTGGTCGTTTCGGCGGAAGTGCTCGTGGGGACGTATCGGAGTATAGGATATCTTATGAACGACGCAAATCAAATCCCGGATATGTCGATGTTGTTTGCTTTGGTATGCGTTGCGGCGTTGGCAGGGTTGATTTTAGAAAGCGTTGCGCTTGGTTTTGCCCGTATGGTGGAAAGGAGGGTGAAATGAAACTTCGTATTTCAAAATCGTACGGTAAACAGGTCGTTTTTGACGGCTTGGAATTAGAGGTGGAACAAGGAAAAATTTTGTGCGTGCTTGGGGAATCGGGCGGCGGCAAGACGACGCTCCTCAATATTTTGGCAGGATTGACGGCGTACGAGGGCGTGGTGGAAAATGCCCCGAAAAAGGTTGGGTATATCTTTCAAGAACCGAGATTGTTGCCCAATTTGACGGTGGAGCAAAATTTGCGGTACGTGGGCGGTACGCCTGAAAAGATTGACGATTTGTTGCAAAAAACCGAGCTGACGGCGCAAAGGGATAAGAAACCGCGCGCCCTTTCGGGGGGCGAAAAACAGCGCGTCGCTATCGCGCGTGCCTTTTTAAGCGACGGGGACGTTTTGCTCTTGGATGAGCCGTTTTCGTCGCTCGATACCGCATTGAAAATCCGCCTGGCAAGCGTGTTTGTTTCGCTGTGGAAAGAGCAGAAAAAGACGGCGGTATTCGTCACGCACGATATCGAAGAGGCGTGCATGCTGGCGCACCGCGTCGTCGTTTTGCGCAAGGGAAAAATCGTGTTAGATTTGGATATGGACGGCGAATTGCCCCGAGAATACGGAAAAAATTCGGCGGCAAAAGAAAAGATTTTGGCGGCGCTGCTTGGCGAATAAAGAAAATTTTGTAAAATCGCTTGAAAATATCGATAAAATGCGCTATAATAATAGAAAAACCATAGGAGAGCGGTATGGAAAACGAAAAAGAGATATCCAAAGCGACGCTAGCGAGAATGCCGTTGTATCTGCATTTTTTACAAGAAGAAGAATCGAAAGGGGCACAGTATATCTCGTCCACGGTGATTGCACAGAATATTTCGGTGTCGTCGGTATTGGTGCGTAAGGATTTGGCGTTGGTATCTTCCGAGGCTGGACGGCCGAGATTAGGTTTTGCGATTTCGCGCTTGATCGTGGATATTGAAAAGTTTTTAGGTTACGACAATTTATCCGACGCCGTTATCGTCGGTGCAGGCGGTTTGGGGCGTGCCTTTTTGGGGTATGAGGGCTTTAAGAGCAACGGTCTGAATATCGTTGCGGCGTTTGACATTGCGGAAAAATTGATCGGCACGCAAGTGATGGGTAAGGAAATTTTGCCCCTGTCCGCGTTAAAAGCGTTTGTGGAAGAGCATAAAATCCGTATCGGGATTATCACTGTGCCGAAAGTGGCGGCGCAGGGGGTATTAAATCAAATGGTGGACGCAGGGATTCAGGCGATTTGGAATTTTGCGCCCGCACCTTTGCGCGTACCGAAAGATATTATTTTGAAAACGGAAGATTTGGCGGCGTCCTTGGCGATGCTGGCAGGAAAATTGTATAAACGGCACAATTAAATTCAGGATTTTGCGTAAGGTTTAGCATGGATTTGAAAGGTTTTTCGAACAAAAAAATATGCGTGGCGATTAGCGGCGGAGCGGACTCTGTCGCCTTGTTGCATTATTTGAAAAACCGTGAAAACGAGTGCGGATATACCCTCTCTGCAGTGCATTGCGAGCATGGGATTCGCGGCGAAGAGAGCCTTGCGGATATGCGGTTCGTGCAAGACTATTGCCAAAAACTGGGCGTGGGGCTGTTCGTTTTTGCACAGGACTGTCCTGCTCGGGCGAGAAAAGAGAAAGTTAGTTTGGAAACGGCGGCGCGCAATTTTAGACGGGAATGTTTTGCCGATTTAATTGCCGAAAAAAAAGCCGATTACGTTGCAACGGCTCACCATCAAAACGACGAGGCGGAAACGGTGTTGTTCCGTATTGCGCGCGGTTCGTCGCTGACGGGCGCGAGCGGTATAAAAAAGATGGACGGCTCTTTTATTCGTCCGTTTTTGGGTTGGAAAAAAGAAGAAATTTTACAATACGTAGCGGCGCATGATTTAGAGTACCGTACGGACAGTACGAACGTGGATGTTGCGTTTACGCGTAACCGTTTGCGTGCGGAGGTGTTGCCCGTTTTGGAAAGTACAGTGAACGGCGCGACGGAAAATATTGCGCGTTTTGCCGAAAAATCCGCGGAGGACGACGCTTTGCTGTACGAATACGCAAAGGAGTTGTTGCAGGTCGTAGGCGGAGAAAACGATAAAGCATATACCGTGGCGTTCTGTGAAAAAAAGCCCCTGTTTTATCGGGCGTGTTTGCTGGCGATAAAGGGGCTGGGTTTGCAAAAAGATTATACTTCGGCACATTTGGACCGTGTCTATGCTTTGCAAAAATGCGAACGCGGTGCGCGCTTTGATTTGCCGAAAGGGATTGTTGCCGTAAAAACGGCGCAGGGGATTTTTCTTGGCTTAAAACAAGACAAGGTTGCGGCTGAAAAGGCGTCTATACAACCTTTCACTTTGGACGGGTTTGACGGGGGACGGTACGAGGTTATCCTTTCCAAAACCCCTTTGAAAGACGTTGGAACGTGGCGCGTTTTACGTTTTGATTTGGATAAAATTCCGATGGCGGCAGTTTTTCGTTTTCGAAAAGAAGGGGACGAGATTGCGCGGTTTGGCGGCGGCACAAAGACGTTGAAAAAATTCTTTAACGAAGAGAAAATACCCGTGGAAGAGCGAGAATACCTGCCGCTCGTTGCCGAGCCAGACGGGGAAGTGTACGCCGTTTGCGGCGTGGAGATTTCCGAAAAAATAAAGGTGGACGAAAGCACAAAAAATCAGTGCTATATGCAAATCCGTAAAAAATAAAACAGCGATTTTTCAATCGCTGTTTTGTTTTTTAGAAGAAAAAGATTAATTGCCTTTGTAATCTGCCGTGTTCAGTTCGTATTTCAAAACGCCGATATTATGTGAAAGGGGCGCGTCATAGGCGAGCATGATTCTGCGATTCGTATTCATGGCTGCGTCCTGTATGGTAGCGATTTCCGCCGTCTGCGGTTGTCCGGACGTCGTTCCGTCTACCGCGATTGACGCCGTATGATAATGAATGGTCGGTTCGACTTGGTTTCCGTTCAAAGTATAGGTGTACTTCTTTTCTTGTGTGTTGCTCGAAAGGGATACCTTGTAATTTTGCGACTTTTCCAAGAAAGGATTGAACATCTGTACCGTCGTATCTGTACCGGCAGGCATAGCGCGGAAAGCAACGGGGAATTGTTCGTTATCTAAAACGCTGCGTTTGTTGCTGCTTGCGCTGAAAGAAAATTCCTGTTCAAACTCCAAACCGTCGATATACGTATTGTTTTGGTCGTCATAGGCTTTTTGTACGCTTGTGCATTTGCCTTGTCCGTTTTCATAGGTAGTTGTAAACACGTAAGCGTAAGGCGTGTAACAATCGTCCGGAGTGGACGCGCTACTGGTGACAACGGGGGAATGACTGAGGATTTCTTTATAAGAATATATGGGGCTCATGCTGTTTGTGCCGCCTGCTTTATGGAAATGCACTTCGGTATGAACACGGTCTTTCTTTGTTGTGCTCTTGCCATTGATGGTGAACGTTACCGCGACGTCGAGGTCAGAAATGAAAACGTAAACACCAGGTGCATCGGGCTTTGAATACAGGTGCGTAATATACTCGCCATCGTAATCAATTTCGTAGTTAATCGCACTGTCATTGTCCTCCGACTTATAAGAAACGTCATAGGTGAGCGTTTCGTCAATGGTCTCATTGCTGGTATACGTATCCTCGGTATATATGTTCCAGTAGTTATTGAACGTGATTTTAGAATCTCCCGACGTGCAAGCGCTCAAGGAAAGTGTTGCGCCGGCGAGCGTTGCCGCTAACACGGCAAAAAGTTTCTTTTTCATGGAAAATCTCCGTTTTTATTCGTAATTGCTATTATTATAGCACATATTTTCCGATTTGTAAAAACAAAATTGAGATTTAATGAAAATTCTTGTGAAAAAATGATAAAAAATTGGCGGAAGATGTGTTATAATATAGACAAAGAAGTTTTTTGGGGGTATTCCATGAACGCGGTGCTCAAAGCCTATACGCTGTCTGAATGTATGGAAGTGATGGCGCAGTACGCGCTCGCCTACGAACAGCAAGGAGGGCGGAATTTAATTTTTTGCGAAGACCGTTTGACTTTGATTGCCGAAAGGGCGTTGCTGCGTGCGACGGGCGG
>JAZNXZ010000142.1:0-3815 GCA_045594165.1 Candidatus Scatosoma sp. | reverse complement strand
GACGTACACGAGCAAGGGCAAGTTCCGTTTTTGTGATGAAGATGCGTCCTTATACACCGTTTAGATAGCGAAAACGTGTTTGCCGATTACCGTTATAGTCTGTCTGTCAAAAATCCACGAACTCGTCGCCACGGCAGGGTTGTAATAATACAGCGCGCCGCCCGTAGGGTCCCAGCCGTTGATTGCGTCCCGCGCTGCTTTCATTGCCGTTTCGTTGGGCGTCAAGTTGATTTGTCCATCCGACACCGCCGTAAAGGCATGCTTTTGATAGACTACGCCCGAAATCGTGTTCGGGAAATCGTTACTGCGCACACGGTTCAACACCACCGCACCGATTGCAACCTGCCCCGTGTACGGTTCGCCACGCCCCTCGGCATAAATCGTTTTTGCAAGCAAATACACTTCCGAGCTTGAAAATCCGCCCACGCTCGTCGCCGTGTTTTGATTTTTTCCTGCCAACACCTGATACGAGCCGTTCATGCCGAGCGCCTTATAGGTCGCCGCGCCCACGACGCCGTCCGCTTTCAATCCGTTCTTCTTTTGAAACTGTATTACTGCGGCGCGCGTTCCTGCGCCAAAAACGCCGTCCACGCTGCCGTTATAATACCCCCATTTTTTCAAACGGCGTTGCACTTCTTTCACTTCGCCGCCCTTTGCGCCCTGCCGTAAAACAGCCGCGCTCTCCACCGTTTCCAGCGCAAATTCTTCGTTCATCGCGTACACGGTAGCCTCATTTCTATTTGTAGAGTTTTTTATTTCCATAACGCCAAACGTTGCGCTAAACGCCAAAACCCCCGCCGCCACGGAAACCAAAAGCCCTTTTTTGACTGACTTTTTCATTTTCCTTCCTCCTATATGTATAGAGGCAGAAACGCGCAAAATTATCCCTTGCAACGGCGGATAATCTCTGCCAGCTTACTCTTATATCGCACGTCTACGTTCGCGTTTACAAAGCAGAGAGGCGGATATGCCACACACCACCAGTTATCCCCTGCACCGCTGCCAAGCCGCAGTATCAACGCCGTATACTCCCCAGCGGGCAACGTGTATTCGTCATAAACACGGGTGGGAAAATTTTCCTGCTCAATCGCCGCCGTAGCACCATACGAAAATCCTTGCTCTTTCAAAACGTCGCTTGCGACCGCGGAAATCTGCGGCAAATGCGCATGGAGCTTTTTTATCGCCTCTTCTTTCGTTTCACACTCCGCAAGCACGGGCGCAAGGTATTCTACCACCTTATCACGCACACGGTATTTTACCGCCTGCGCGCCGCTCTCGTTGGAATCGGCGCGGATATGGATACGCAAAAATTCCCGTTCCCCCAGCGCAGAAGTGGTGTTCGTCGCGTACCGTCCCCCACCGTTTTCGGATTTCTCGGCAAAAAAGCTACCGCCCGAAAAACCAAAGAACGCTAATCCTAGTATGAATAAGGTCAAAAAAATTATACAAAGCTTTTTCATAAAAAATAACCTCCGTGAAGATACACGGAAGTTATAGACACAATGTTATGATTTTATACGCGCCCGCGCGCAAACAATTTATTTTTTTCTAATTTTTTATTTTTCGAGGTCGCTCCACTTGTGATTGTGCAGTTCCCCTTCTTCGAGCAAACCGTCAAAATCGGTTTGGCGCAACGCCTCGTACAACGCAATCGCCACCGAGTTGCCAAGGTTTAACGAGCGCGCCTGCGCAAACATAGGGATACGCAAGCAGGTTTCTTCGTTCTGCATCAACAACTCTTCGGGTAATCCTTTGGTTTCTTTCCCAAAAACCAAAAAATCGCCGTCTTGGAACGCGACGTCGCTGTGGCGGTGTCTACCTTTCGTCGTGAAAAAGAAAAAGCGGTTGTCTTTATATTTTTCTCGCAACTCGTCAAAACTATCGTAATAGGATATATCGACCAAGTGCCAATAATCCAACCCCGCGCGTTTCAAATATTTGTCCGTTACCTCAAACCCCAAGGGACGTATCATATGCAAATGTGTACCCGTAGCGGCGCACGTACGCGCGATATTGCCTGCATTTTGCGGAATTTCCGGCTCTACCAAAACAATGTGGAACATGTATTCAACCCTGCCTTTTTTACTATATTTTATTGTACTATGGCGGGCAAAGATTTGCAAGCGTTTTGCAAACGTTTTTTGCGCGCTTTCCATACTTTAACAGATTTTCCGCCGCGAAACCGTGGATAAAAAGGCAAAAAGCGGGCATACTGCTTTCAAAAGGCAACGTCCTTGAAAGGAGTGAAAACGAAAATGGAATTTGCAAAAACAGAAACCTATAAAAACTTAGCGCGCAGTTTTGCGGGCGAGTGTCAGGCAGGCATGCGTTATCAGATGATTGCAAAGCTTGCCATGCAGGAAAAATTGAAAACTCTGGCGGATGCAATCCGCACAATTGCTAAAAACGAAACGGTGCATGCCACGCAGTTTTTTAACAAAATGATTGAAAAAACGGGGAGCAGGGACAACGTGGAATTCGACGCAGGATACCCCTATCACGCAGGCACGCTGGTCGAAGGCTTACGCTTTGCCGCCATGGACGAGAAAAACGAAACGGAAGATATTTATCCGTCGTTTGCTTTGACGGCGAAAAAAGAAGGTTTTGAAGACGTCGCCGCGTTGTATACCATGATTGCCGATGTCGAGGCTCACCACCAAAAAGTTTTCCGCTATTTGCACGACGCCGTCAAAAACGGTACGCTGTATAAGAGCGAGAAACCAATGCTGTGGATTTGTAGCGAGTGCGGTTTTATGCACGTAGGCGAAGAGGCGTGGAAAGTCTGTCCCCTTTGTAAGGCGGAACAGGGCTACGTGGATTTACACCTGCCTTTTGAGGGCGTGCGACAATAAGCAATACCCTTTTCGGCGTTTACCGCTTTTAAGGACGTTACTTTGAAAAAGGAGATTTTATATGAAAAACCAGAACAAACAAAACAACAAGGCAAAGAACTGCGGCAACAAAAATTGCGGCAATAAGAACTGCAAAAACGAGGGCGAAAACCATAGCTTTCAGCACGGCGGCAACAACGATTGATAGGTGGCAATATGCGCGGTAAAAATCAAGTTCCTCGCGTACCTGCCCCCACCAAACGCGCCCTGAGCGTGTTTGACGATCCGTCGGACACGGACGTAAACGGGAGCTATACAGGCAAGCCGAAAAACAAAAAGGAAGTCCCTGTACAGGACGCGGACGATTTATAAATTTTGCACGACTTGCAACAAAAAAATCTCTTATCCATAACGGATAAGAGATTTTTTATTTTACGCTTTAATTAGTCTTTCAAAACTACGGGAAGAGCAACCGCACCTGCGCCAACAATCGAAAGGATCGCTGCGATAACCGAACCAAAGCCGAGTTTGTAAGCTTCTTTTGCCGCGTCAATTTTGTTCCAATCATTAGCCGTAAGGAAGAAACCTTCCGTGCTGAAGAAGAAAATTGCAGCTACTGCAAAACAAGCCGCTGCGATAAGCGCAAACAATTTGTTTCCAGTCAAGTAAGAAAGAACCGAGCAAGCAATCGCTGCTGCTGCTACAAGAAGCGTAAGAAGAATCATAAATACGAATTCGCCGTCTTTCATAACTTCAATACCGTTTGCATCAGCTTTTCCATAACCCGCGTCAATCACAAGAGCGGGACAAGCAATGAAAAGGATCACTGCAAGAACGCCTGCAACTGCTGCGCCTAAAGGCAACCATTTTTTAATTTTGTCCATTTTTTTACCTCCGTTGAAAACCCTTGGACCAGATTTTCCATTTATTTAGTAATATTATTATATTACACAATATAGCATTTGTCAACCCCTAAATTGAAAA
>JAZNXZ010000141.1:0-8455 GCA_045594165.1 Candidatus Scatosoma sp. | reverse complement strand
GGGTATTTTTTTCGCACGGCAAATATGCCTGCGCGTTTAGAGAAAAAAATGCAAGAAAACGGTTTTGAAAAAATTTTTCAAGGCAAGGAAAAAAGCGTTGACATTTGAAAAGCGCAGTGGTATAATGAGCGTGTAAAAAATAAGCGGAGGCATAGTCTCAGTTGGTTAGAGCGCTCGCTTCACATGCGAGAGGTCGGGGGTTCAAGTCCCTTCGTCCGCACCAAAAATCGACAAGTTTCGACTTGTCGATTTTTTTGATATAAAGAAAAACCACGCGATAGTCGCGTGGTTCGGTAGAGGTTTACCGATGAGTCTTGAAATAAAAACTCCGATTGTGTATAATGAAAGTATGACCCGCCAGTCAAAAATCAAATACACAATCGGAGGATATTAAAATGACAGACTCATCTAATACCACAAATAGTTTAGCACATACGAAATGGAATTGCAAGTACCATATCGTTTTTGCACCAAAATATCGTAGAAAAGTTTTTTATGAAGAGCATAGGCTTGAAGTTCGAGAAATATTAAGAAAGCTATGCGAATGGAAAGGCGTGGAGATAATAGAGGGAGAAGTATGCCCAGACCATGTACATATTCTTGTATCAATTCCTCCTAAAATGAGCGTTTCGGTATTCATGGGATACCTGAAAGGTAAGAGTGCGACGATAATATTTCAAAAATGGGGAAACATGAAATTTGCATACCGAAATCGCGAATTTTGGTGTAAAGGATACTATGCTGATACAGTAGGGAAAAACACGAAAGCGATACAAGAATATGTTGCAAATCAATTAAAAGCGGATAAAGAGGCAGACCAGTTAAGCATCTTTGATCCGCGAGACCCGTTGACGGGTAGCAAGTAGTACGTGCATGACTGGCAGGTCAACCAAAGAGCGCATTTGTGCTACGCCAGTGAACAAGGGCTATGCCCGAAAAATAAAAACCACCCGATATTCGGGTGGATGATTATTATACAAAAAACAAGGACATTGGGTATTCCCTTTGTCCTTTTATTATGCCGTTTTAGCTTAATGGTAGAGCAGCATCCGACGAAAAGGGTGTCTAATAGGGTTCAATTCCCTTTCAGTGTAGGTACGCTAATACGCAGGTTCAACCCCTGCAAACGGCACCATCGTGGGCGGTGGACGATACAACCGCAAATCATAAAAAATCACAACGCAGGACGCTGGCTGCGACAACAAGGCGAAAGGAGCATTTATGAACAGAGAAGAACTAATAGCATTGGCACTTACGGACGAACAGGTAAACGTTTTTTGTTCAAAATTCACTTTGTAAATAAAAAAATCAAAAGAAAACAAAAAATATCTTTTCCAACGGTTGATATTTTGAAAAAGATATGCTATACTAAGTATTGGTATAAGGGAAAATGTGGTATTTTTTGCGCATAAAAGCAAAAAAAATATCGCATGGACAAGCTAAAAAGCACCGTATACCACCTAAAATACGATAAAAAATTTTTGGAGGAATTCATAATGACTATCTCTACCGAAGTTCAAGAGATGTACTGCGTTGCAAAAGGCGCAGGCGTTGCTCGTCATGAAAACGCTGCTATTCCCGAAGAAGGCAAGTGGATTCATGCGAAAGAAATCAAAGATATCAGCGGCTTTACCCACGGTATCGGTTGGTGTGCTCCTCAGCAGGGCGCATGTAAACTTTCCCTTAACATTAAAGAGGGGATTATCCAAGAAGCGCTCGTGGAAACGATTGGCTGTTCGGGTATGACGCACTCGGCTGCAATGGCAGCGGAAATCCTTCCCGGCAAAACGCCTTTGGAAGCGCTCAACACCGATTTGGTTTGCGACGCAATCAACACGGCTATGAGAGAATTGTTCTTGCAAATCGTATACGGCAGATCGCAGTCTGCGTTCTCCGACGACGGTTTGGTTATCGGTGCAGGTCTTGAAGACTTGGGTAAAGGCCACCGTTCGCAGGTTGGTACGATGTACTCGACGTTGCAAAAGGGTGTTAGATACCTCGAAATGGCAGAAGGCTACGTAACCCGTCTTGCGCTTGACGCAAACAACGAAGTTATCGGTTACGAATTCGTTTCCCTTGGCAAAATGACCGACTTTATCAAGAAAGGCATGGAACCCAACGAAGCGTATAAGAAGGCTATGGGCCACTACGGCAGATTCTCTGCGGAACAGGGCGCGGTGAAGTTCATCGACCCTCGTAAAGAATAATTGGGGAGGATAAGAAAATGGCTTTATTTGAAGGTTATGAAAGAAGAATTGATAAAATCAATGCAGTTTTGAAAGAATACGGCATTTCTTCCGTAGAAGAATGCAGAGATATCTGTCTTGCAAAGGGCGTTGACTGCGACAAAATCGTTCGCGCAGGTCAGCCGATTTGCTTTGAAAACGCGGTTTGGGCTTACACGGTAGGTTCGGCAATCGCAATTAAGAAAGGTTGCAAGAAAGCGTCCGACGCAGCGGCTGCAATCGGTATCGGTTTGCAGGCGTTCTGTATCCCCGGTTCGGTTGCACAAAACCGTTTGGTAGGTCTTGGCCACGGCAACCTCGGCGCAAAGCTTTTGTCCGACGAAACGGAATGTTTCTGTTTCTTGGCTGGCCACGAATCGTTTGCAGCGGCAGAAGGTGCTATTTCGATTGCGCTTAACGCTAACAAAGTTAGAAAACAGCCCCTGCGCGTTATCTTGAACGGTCTTGGTAAAGACGCGGCGTATATTATCGCAAGAATCAACGGGTTCACTTTCGTAGAAACGAAGTTTGACCACGCTACGGAAACGGTAGAGGTCGTTTACGAAAAGGCGTTCTCCGACGGCGACAGAGCAAAAGTTAAATGCTACGGTTCGGATTCCGTACCCGAAGGCGTTGCTATCATGAAATTGGAAAAGGTTGGCGTTTCCATTACGGGTAACTCCACGAACCCTACCAGATTCCAGCACCCCGTTGCAGGCACGTACAAAAAGTGGTGTAACGAAAACGGCGTAGAATACTTCTCCGTTGCAAGCGGTGGCGGTACGGGTAGAACGTTGCACCCCGATAACATGGCTGCAGGTCCTGCATCCTACGGTATGACCGATACGATGGGACGTATGCACTCCGACGCGCAGTTCGCAGGCTCTTCGTCCGTTCCTGCTCACGTAGAAATGATGGGCTTGATTGGCGCTGGTAACAACCCCATGGTTGGTATGACGGTTGCTTGCGCAGTTGCTATCGAAGAGGCAATGAAAGCGTAAAAAATAGACAAACGGATTACGCTGCTCGGGTATCGGGCAGCGTAATTTTATAGGTGAATTATGATTTTATATTACGTAAGACACGGGGACCCCATTTACGAACCGGACAGTTTAACGGAGCTTGGGCATAAACAAGCCGCCGCGTTGGCAAAACGCTTTGCATTGTACGGATTGGACGAAGTGTATTCTTCGCCGTCCAACCGCGCTATGTTGACTGCAAAACCGACGTGTGAGGCGCTTGGCTTGGAAATAAAAATTTGCGACTGGTCGCACGAAGAATTGGCGGGGGCAGACACGGGTTTTCACGGTAAGGACGGTAAATTCCGTTGGTGTTTTACCGAGAAGGAATTTGTCGAGAAGTTTAACGAGCCGAGTGTTCGCGCTTTGGGTATGGAATGGTATAAGCACGAATATTTCAAAGAAATGCCTTTTGAAAAGGGCATGAAGAGAATATATGCGGCGGTGGACGAGTTTTTGTTCTCGCTCGGGTATCAGCACGACAGGGAAAAGGGCTGTTATCGTAAAGTAGGGAAATCGCCTGAAAAAGTGGCGTTGTTTGCGCACGGCGGGGCGGCTGTCATGATTTTAAGCGCAATTTTGAATATACCCTATCCGTATTTTGCAACGCATTTTGCGCCGCTGAGTACCACGGGTGTCGCTGTGATAGGTTTTGGAACGGGAGTAGGTGGCGACGAAGGGGATGTTTATCCGCAGTTGTTTCAATATGCTAACGATTCGCATTTGTATAAAGAAGACCTGATGACGGGATATAATAACGTAATGAAAATTTGATAAACTGTGAAGAAAACGCGGCAAACGGAATTTTCCGTTTGCCGCGTTCTTTACTGTAAGATAAGTTACGCAAACACAAAAAGCTCCTTTTTACAAATGCTAAAATTTAGGAATAAATAGGCTTTTTATTTTCTTAAATCGCTGTCGAACTGTTCGAGGTCAAGGTTAACAAGGTTTGCATTTTCGCAAGAATATAAATTTATGTCAACGGTGCTTTGTTCATATTCTAATTTTTTATCATCATATAAATAGAAATGTATGTATTCATCATCCTCGGTGAATACTGTTTGTGAATTGATGTTAGAGCAGCAGGTCCCACTTGTTTCAAGTGTTATTGTGTTTAATTTTGCTTTACTATTAATTCCGTTGGTTGTTGCTACTCCATCAACAAAGGCATGTGTTTGGAATGTATGAAAAGTTTTTTCCCAAAAATCATCCACAATTTCTTGTTTTAAGTACATTACATGATTTTTTGAAGTGTTATATTTACAAATATCAAAATAATCTTCAACTGCAAGAACTGCATCCTTTGTCATGTGCATTTTTGAAAGCATGGTTGCTTGTTTTTGATAAGAGATTTCTTGCACAAAGAAAGGCGCTTGATAATTGGTTACTCTTGTGCTAAACCTAGAATTATAAACAGGAACAAACAACGAATCTATTTCATTAATTTCTTGTTCGGTTAACGTGTATTTTACAACGTAATGCGTGTAATAATTTGTTGACGCTCTTGTTTCAACACGTAATTCAACAAACAAATCATTGCCAATAGTATACATATTAGATTCAGCGTCAACAATATTCTTTTTTATCGTTTCAATATTATAACCTTCTTCTTCTAAAAATCCGTAAGGAATTGCTTTATACTTATTATTATCATAAGAATGCAGGTTGCCATAATCTTTTGAAACGACTTCGTCGGTGATTATTAAACCTCTATAATATTGATCGGTTAATACGTTTTGCAAAGTTTGAGAATACTTTGAATAATCTGGGGATTGGGGTTCGTTATTATTGCTTGAACTTTGTGGCTCACTATAATAGCTTGAAAGCGGGTTACTGTAATTGCTTGATATTTCGTTCCCGTTGTAATGGCTGGAGGATTGTTGGCTGTTTTGATTTTGCGTGTCGTCGTCCAATATACCGCAAGCAGCGGCATTTGTCGACAATGCGCAAAGGCAACCGATAAGGACAAAAAGTTTTAATGGTTTTCGTTTCATGTGAAACCTCCTGATAAATAAAAAAGTGTCGATTACCATACGATAACCGACACAGCAAAGCGCCTTTATCGCATAGCTGCGACACTAACTTAAATCAATTCAATCCAGAAACGATTTTTTATAACGCGAAAAAGGTACACTTTACCCAAAGTATACGTTTCTGGAGGTGTATTAAGTTAGGTCGCATTTACAGTGTAGCATATTTATTGAAAAAAAGCAAGGCATTTAGAAAATTTTTATTGTTGGGTTTTGATGAAAATGATTGACTATTCATGTTTTATTTGTTATAATTGCAGAGTGAATTTGAAAATGTATTTTTTGGAGGCGTAGCTCAGTTGGTTAGAGCGCTACCTTGACATGGTAGAGGTCGGAGGTTCGAGCCCTCTCGCGTCCACCAAAAAAGAAAAACCGTCGTATGGCGGTTTTTCTTTTTTGGTGGTATATAAAACCGCCCTATGCCAAAAGCGTAGGGCGGCTCGTTTTATCCGTTTAGCTATTTTTGTTTCCTTTTGTCGAGAACATATAATACAATGCCGCAAAAAGGATTACGTTTACGAGGTAGCATACGGGAACGACTACGTACGAGAGTAAATCGGACGAATTCGAAAGCACGTCCGCTCTGAAATATACGGCTACCATCATAACGATAATCGTAGCAATGACGAACACAATTACAGAGGTTATCACGTACGAGGGGTGTTTTTTGCGTTTCACGTTGGGTTTGTATCGGCTTGCGTAGAGGATAGCTGCCGATACAAAGGTAACAAATCCGATTGCCGCAAACACCGTCGCGTAATAAATAGCTTTTCTGTTTAATCTGTCTTTCAGGAAGAATACCGCCAACGTTTCAAAAGCTACGATACACAGCACGATAAACGCCGATTTGAAGAAAGTCAATCCAAGATTATAAAAACCGTTCTTGCTTGTGCCGACGGACGGGGTTGCCGAGGGGTAACTCGGTGCAACCGCTGACGACGTCGGGGCGGCGTGATAACCGTAGGGGGTACGAATACTGCCAGCCGTCTGTAAACGAATTCCTTCGTTTTGCGCGCGTTCGTGTAACGGTGCGTATCCGTAAGGAGCGTTATAAGGATTACCGTCGTTTTGCGTAGCGGTAGGGGATGCGTTAAGATTTTGGCTCTGTTGTGCCGCAAACGCTTTTTCTCGCAAAGCCAAACTCTTTTCGCGCTCGTTGAGTTCAATCAGGCGTGCCTGTAAACCGCTTTCGCTGTCCATGGCATTTCTCTGCGCAATAATGCGTTCTTGATGAAAGCTTTCCTTTTCTGCGTTAAAATCGCTAACTTGCTTTGCGAAAGCGCGTTTTTCTTCTTCGTGGTTTAACTTGTCGGCTTGTAAAGTATTGCGTGCGCTTTCCAAACTTTCCAAGTTTTCGTTATAAAGTTTAACTTGCTGATTGTATTCGGCAAGCTTTTCTTCAAAATCGAACGTTTGCGCAGCCAAGGCATTTTTCCGAGAAACAAAATCTAACTGTTGCTGGGTATAAATGTTCTGTCTTGCCGTCAAATCCTTTTGCTGTTGTTGCAAAATGAGTTGGTCGTCCTGCAATTTTTTATTGGCTTTATACAATTCGCTTTCGCGTGCTTGTAAATCGTCCAACTTACGCTGAATATCTTCCGAAGACGCGTTTGCTACCGTTTGTTCGTCTTGTAAGGACCTGCGCTTTTCTTCCAAAGCGTATTCTTGCTGTGTCAATTCATAGCGGGCGCGGTCAATGGCGTCGCGTTCCTGCTGTAAGCTGTCTTTGCTTGCTTGCAAAGCTGCTTTTTCTTCGTCTAACGCAAGTCTTGCTTTTTCCAACGCCTCGTTATCGGCGCGAAGCGTGTTTCTTTCTACCTCTAAAATTTGCAGTTGGGTTTCGAGTTCTGCGCGTTCCGCGTCCAAAATATCGCTGTTTTCGGTGTTTTGTGAAATCCTTGCCAGTTCGTTTTCGCGTTCACTAAGAGTTTGTTCTTTTTCCGAAAGGGCATTTTCTCGTTCGCTAAGGGTTTGTTCTTTTTCCGAAAGGGCGTTTTCGCGTTCGGATAATTGATTTTCTCTATCCAGAAGGTTTTGTTTTTCGTCTTCTAATTTCTCACGTTGCACTTCAATTTGTGCCTGCTGAGAACGAAGTTCGATGGCACGGTTATAAAAATCGCTCGATTTGCTTTCATAATCGCTTTTAAGAAGAGCGATTGAATTTTCTTGCGTTGCAATCGCGGTGTTAAGGGATGCGATTACCGTGCGTTTGTCTTCAAGTTCCGCTTGCAATTCGGCAATTTCCGCTTTTGCAGCCTCTAATTCTTCGCTGTTGACCGTCGATTGCTGATTTGCGGCGGTTTCCAGTTTGTTTTCCAAATCGTCGATTTCCGTCTGCAAAAGGGTGTTTTGTTCGAGCAAAGTGGACAAACGTTTTTGTGCGAGCGACAACTCGTCCGATTGCGTATCGTACAAAGCTTTCGTTTCGCTATAATTCTTTTCTGCGTCCGCAAACGCTTGCTGTTGTTCTTCGAGCAAAGCTTTTAATTCTTGGATTTCTTGGTTTCGAAGAGCAAGCTCGTTTTTCGCGTTTTCAATTTCACGTTCCTTTTCTTGCAACGCCAGTTCTTTTGCGTCTAACTCGCCTTGTTTTTCACTTAAAATGCGTTCTTTTTCTTCCAACTCGCGCGTTTGCGTTTCTACGCGGTCGCGCAGTTCGGTAAAGTCGGATTTTTGGGAGGAAATCGACGCGCTTTGCGTAGCCAAAAGGGTACGTTCGCGCTGCAATTCGTTGCGAAGATTGGACAGCGCTTTCTTTTCTTCCGCCAAGGCGTTTTCACGCGCGGCAAGGGCGCGTTTTAATTCGTCGAGTTCACGTTGCTTTTCGGTAATAAACGAGAAATCGTAATGTGCGTCGCCGTCAGAAATCAGGCTGTCGATAATCGTACGTGAATATTCCCATGCGGAAAGGTTGTCTTCGGTTACCTGCTTGCCAAGGTCGGTGAGGGAGAAGTATTTTCTTCTGCCGCCGTTGGAAAATTCTCCAAAATACGAGGTAACGTAATTAGAGCTTTCCACACGGTTGAGGGCGCTGTACAGCGTGGGTTGTTTCAGCGAATACAATCCGCCGCTTTTCTTTTCAATCTCGCTGATGATTTCATACCCGTATTTATCGCCGTCGTAAAGACTGCGCAAAATGATGGTATTGATATGTCCGCGGATCAAATCGGCGCTGATACTC
>JAZNXZ010000140.1:0-7822 GCA_045594165.1 Candidatus Scatosoma sp. | reverse complement strand
ATACGCTTCGTCCGCTTTCGCAGGATTGACGCCGGCGTAAACGTTTTGCGTTGCCGCCTCGGGAAAGGCAGAAATATACGAATATACCGAATACGCAAGCCCTCTTTTTTCGCGTACTTCTTGGAAAAGTCGCGCACTCATTGAACCGCCGAACACACCGTTAATTGCGTTGACCATATCTTCGCGTTCGTCGCCGCGGCATACGGACGGATACGCAATTGCTATGTGCATTTGTTCAATCGGCTTTTGTTTTACAAGACTTAAATGCTGTTTGATAATCTTCGGTTTTCTGTCCTCAAAAGCGCCTTGTTCTAATTTACCGAAATACGTTTCTACAAGCGATTGCGCCGTCGCCATATCCACACCGCCGGCAAAGGAAATAACGATGTTTTCAGGGCAATAACGCGCACGTTTGTATTTTTGTACGTCGTCGAGCGTAAAACCTTTGACGTTTTTCGCACTGCCAAGAATATTTCTGCCGTAGTTTTCTTTGCCGTAAAAGGCGTTTGCAAGCAAGTCCAAGCACAAATCTTCGGGGGTGTCTTCGTTCATGGAAATTTCTTCGCAAATAACCCCTTTTTCCCTGTCTATTTCCTCTTCGGGGAAGGTCGCGTTCAAAAACAAATCGGACAGCAGTTCAAAGCAATCCGCCGTGTGGTCGGACGTGCATTTTGAATAATAACAGGTAATATCCTTGCCTGTAAAGGCGTTGACCTGCGCACCGATCCGATCAAACGCGTCGGAAATTTCAAAGGCGTTGCGCTTTTGCGTGCCCTTGAATTGCATGTGTTCGATAAAATGCGAAATGCCGTCCTCTGCGTCCGTTTCCACGCCTGCGCCCGTACCGACGAGAATACCCATCGTCACCGACATCAGCCCTGCCATATTTTTGACCACGAGCCTAAGCCCGTTGTCGTATCTCTTTTCGTATACCATCTATCCGTTCTCCTGTAAATTATCGGAAACCGTCACCGTTTCCAAACCGTTGTTTTTATAATACGTTAAAATATCGTTTAATGCAGCCGCCGTTTCCGCCATGGGGTGCATCAAAATAAAATCCCCGTTTTGCACGTTTTTCGTCGCGCGCTGATAAATCAACGTTCTGTCCTTATCACGCCAATCAATCGTATCTTTCGACCATAAAATCGTTGTCATCTGCAACCCGTCGCAGGCGGTAAACATGTCGTTTCCGTACGCACCAGACGGAGGTGCAAACAGCGTGGGCTTTTCCCCGATGGCAAGCTCGATAAAACGGTTGCAGTTGGCGATTTCCTGCTGATTTTGCGTTACGCTGAGGGTATCGTGCGCTTTATGGAAATAGCCGTGGTTGCCGATTTCATGCCCTTTGGCATAAATATCGCGCAGACAGTCCACGTTATCATCCGCCCAACAACCGCCGATAAAAAACGTCGCTTTTGCATTGTGCGCATCTAAAACGTCTAAGATTTGATACACCTCGTCCGTACCCCAATAGACGTTAAACATCAACGAAACGCCCTTGGCGTTTTCCCCTGCACTGCGGTAGATTTTCGTTTCTTCTCCGTCTGCCATGATACTGTTTTCTATCGGCGCAAGACAAAGCACGCCGATGGATAAAACGAGTACGCTTAACACAAGATTGGGCGCTATTTTAGAAAGAATATTAGGCGACGTAGGTCGTTTTGCGGATTTTTTCAAGGCATACCTCCGAAAAAAGGATTTCGTTTTATCCTATTTTTCTTTTTTCGCGGTTATGCGCAAACGAATAAAATCCGTTTTATTTATACGCGTTCTATTTCAATTTTACAATCGTAACCCCCGTATCCCCTTCGCCGTATTTACCAAGGCGATATTCGGCTACGTTGCGATGAGCACGTAAAAATTCGTGTATTCCCGCGCGGAGTTTCCCCGTACCAATACCGTGAACGATACGCACTTCTTCCAAATTCGATATCACTGCGGAATCCAAAAACAGCTCGATTTCTGGCAACGCCTCGTGCACCGTCATCCCGATCACGTTGATTTCGAGCGAGGGCGCAGGTTTCGGTTTTAAGGATTTCGTAACCTGTACGTTGCTATGCGGGGACGGGTTCTTCCATTTTTGGGCTTTATTTTTAGTCTGGGCTTTCGGCGGAGGAATTACAACTGAAAGGTCGGAAATTTTGCTGCGCATGCGAATACTGCCGCAAAGAATTTCCGCCTCGTCTTTTTGCGGACGCATATTTTGCACCGTTCCCTGCTGATTGAGGTTTTTTACAAATACCGTCATGCCGACCTTTAACTCGTTTGCCTTTATCGGCGCGTATTGCGGCGTAAAATCCTCTTCGTGCTCGCTTTCGAATGCTCTATCGGCGAGCTTATTTTTCAACGTTCTTGCCTTAATTAAATCCGCCTGCGAAAGATTCTCTTGGGCAAAAATCTCTTCAATCTCGTGTAAAATTTCCTCTGCCTCTGCCGTACGGTCGTTGATAATACGCCGACTTTCCGCTTTTGCGGACGTGAAGAGTTTTTCCTTTTCCCGTTTTAATTTATTGCGTTCGGTTTCCAGTTCTTGCAGTTTTTCCTGCCATTCCGACTTTAATCGGTTAGCCTGTTTTAACGTTTCTTCCGCAGCGATACGGCTTTCCTCCGCCGTACGGACGATGTTTTCAAATTTTTGTGCGTCCTCAGAAAGGTTGGAAAGCGCGTCGTCTAAAATACTCTCTTTCAAACCCAAACGCCGAGAAATCGCCAAAGCATTGCTCGAGCCTGGCAAGCCGATATGCATAACGTACAAGGGCTGCAACGTATTTGCGTCAAATTCCATACACGCGTTTTCAATCCCTTTCGCTGAAAAGGCAAATTCTTTTAACGCAGTATAGTGCGTGGTGACTACGCCTGCACAGCCCGTTTGTAACAGATGGGAAACGATTGCTTTTGCAAGCGCCTGTCCCTCGTCAGGGTCCGTCCCACCCCCCAACTCGTCAATCAGCACAAGACAGTTTTTATCCGCGCGGTTGACGATATCGATAATATTCGTAATATGGGACGAGAACGTGGAAAGACTTTCTTCGATGCTCTGCGAATCGCCCACGTCGCAATAGATCTCGCCAAACGTAGACAAAACGGCGCGTTTCGCAGGGATAAACAATCCGCACATTGCCATCAAGGAAAACAGACCGACCATTTTCAAGGTAACCGTTTTACCGCCCGTGTTCGGGCCGCTGATAAGCAAGAAACGGTACTCTTTTCCCAAAGCAAGACTGACGGGAACGACCTTTTTGCGGTCGATAAGCGGATGTCTGCCCTGTTCGATTGCAATCACGCCGTCGCCGTTGATTTCCGGTTTTACGCACGAAAGTTTATAGGAAAATTCCGCGCAGGCATACGCAAGGTCGATCTCTTCCAAAATTTCAATATCCGTCGTCAGTTCGTTTGCCATAAACCCGACACGGCGGGAAAGTTCCCCTAAAATGCGCTCCACCTCTTCTTTTTCGTCAATCGCAAGCGAGCGTAACTCGTTGTTCATTTCCAAGACTTCTTCCGGTTCGATAAAGAACGTTGCGCCCGTTGCAGAGCGGTCGTGAATAAACCCTTTAATATTCCGTTTATATTCGGCACGAACGGGCAAAACGTAGCGGTTGTCACGCATGGTAATGATGCCGTCTTGCAAAAATTTACTTTCAGCCCCGGTTAAATATTCGGCTAAACGCGCGCGGATGCGTTCGTTCAGCAAACGGATTTCGCGACGGATGGAATACAATTTATCGCTGGCATAATCGCTCACTTCCGTATCGCTTAAAATTTTCGTGCGGATATCCTCTTCCAAGCTTTCGTCAAAATACAGACGGTCGGCAAGTGATTTCATGTCCGTAATTTCTTCGTCGTTGACGCCCGATATGCTCTTATGTGCAATTCTCGTACTACGGAGCAAATTTTCCGCCTTTAACAGTTCGCCGCAGGTAAGCGCCGCACCCTTTTCCGCACGTTCGATTTCATCCAAAAAGGGCGGAAAATATTCCACCTTTGCAATGCCGTGATGAAAAAGTAATTTTACGCTTTCTTCCGTACGGCAAAGGCGTTTTTGCGTTTCCAAAACGTCGGACGAAGGATGTAAAACGGTCAATTTCGCCTTACCACCGTCCGTTACGGCGTATCCCGCTACAAGCGACAGGATTTTATTCAGTTCGGTTTTTTCAATCGCTCTTTGGTTCATTGTTTTCCTTATCTGTTTTTACAACACGCCGCGGTTATAATGCCCCGACGTATAAAGTTTGTACGTTTGTTTTTGCTTTTTTTCATCCTCTTTTGCTAAAATTGCCGATTGCTTATCTTGAACAAGCGTTAAATCCAACAATTTTCCCATTTCTTTTACGCCTACCCCTACCAAATCGGCACAGTTATATACTTCAAAGCGGCACGCTCCGTCCGCGGCAACGTAGCGGCGCACAGGGAATTCCCTGCCGTTTTCATCCGTCAACGTATACACGCGCTTTTTATCGCATTGATTGCAAGTTTTGCCAAACGGACAATAGCACAAATCCATAATTTTAATATTCCCTGAAGAGAGCGCAAACGCCTTTCCACCGCCTAATTTTGATAACTCTTGGGTGTTTAATTCTTTGGAAAGCGCGTAATACGCTACGCAATCGTCTTGCAAAAGCGTTTGCACGGAAAGAGTGTTGGTTAAATTGAAACCCGTCCCAGCAAACACCTTCAAATTATATGTCTTTGCAAAGATAAGTCCGCCGTAATTTTCTGCGTATATCCCGTCAACGTGCGTTTCCTGCAACCATGTTTTCAGCGCCGCAATATCCGTTTCCGTCGCAAAAGACGGATAAAAAAGGTATTTTTCAAAATTACCGTTGATAAAACTGTCGGGCAACGATGCGGAATAATCGTCCGCTTTATAAACCGCAATATCCGCCGTTACACCGTCAAAATCGGTGGCGATAACCGCCGTTTTTTGATTCTGCCCACACGTTTTATCCGTTGCAAACGGCGCATATTCATAGGGCGTATTGCCTCTTTTTGCGTATTTATCTGCCAGCAGCGCATAAAACTCACGACGGAAAGCGTTCAACGTGGATTTCGGAATAAAAATATTCCCTTTTAATTCAATTTTATCAAAATAAACCGCAAAAGGCAATCCGTCCGTTTTTAAGAAACAGTTTTTCAGTTCGTCTACCGTTAAAGGACGGCTTTGCGCCGATTGCAATTTCTCTTGCGATTGAAAAAGCATATCCTCACAGAAAATTGTAGCAAAGCCCCCTTCGGCAAAGGATAATTTGAGGTGTATTTCGCCTAATTTTTGCGCGTCTAATACACGGTTTGCCACAGCCGTATCCGTCGTTACAAACACGCTGTCGCCGTTTCTTAAACGCGTTTTAGACGTAATGATAAAACCCCTTCCGTCCTTTTTCTGATACGCCGCGCCGCCAACCTCTTGACCGTTTCGCAAAATCTTAAAACCGTCGCCGTTTTGCGGTTTAAAACGGCTTTCCACCATATAATTGCCGCCGACCACTTTCACAACGCCCACTTTCTCGCCGATATGCCCTTGTATTGCCGTTGATAAGAAACGTTTGTCCTGACCAAACGCTAAACCTTTGGTATAATTGCCACGATTATAGGTACGGCGAAGCTCGGAAAGTGCCGTTTCCTTATCCCCCGCGTTATCCAACACAGCGCGGTAATACCGTACTGCCGCGGCGACGTATTCGGGACGGCGCATACGTCCTTCTATCTTAAAGGAAACAACGCCAGCCTCGATTAATTTTTGAACGTCTTCTCCAACGCAAAGGTCGGATAGAGACAAAGCATAATTTTTTTCCGTATTGTCGTTACGGTTATAGGCGTATAACTTGCGGCAGGGCTGTTTGCATCTACCACGGTTACCACTATTCCCACCTGCAAAGGACGAAAAATAGCATTGTCCTGAAAAGCAGGTACACAACGCCCCTTGCACAAACACTTCCGTTTCGATAATTTGCGTAATTTTCGCAATTTCGTCTATCGGCGTTTCGCGCGCCAAAATCACACGGGAAAAACCGTATTCCTTGGCAAGTTGTGCGCCGTCAACATTGCATACGCCCGCCTGCGTGCTGAGATGCAAAACAATTTCAGGATACCGCTCATGCACGAGTTTTCCCAAAAAAACGTCCTGCATAATAATCCCGTCCGCGCCCTCGTTCCACGCAAAAAGCATAGAACGGAAAAAATCGTCTATTTCCCCGTCTTTGACAAGCGTGTTCATTGCTACGTAAATTTTAGCACCGCAAAAATGCGCCTTTTGCACGATTGCGCGAAAAGACGGCTCGTCAAAGTTCCCTGCGCCTTGACGGGCGGAAAAAGCGGAAAGCCCTAAATATATGGCGTTTGCGCCGTTGTTGATTGCCGCGTTAGCGCACTCTAACGTGCCTGCTGGCGCTAAAATTTCTAACATAGAATACCCTTATTCTTTCGTAAATCCAAAATTTTCAATGATATAAGCTATGGCGTCCTCTTCATGCGTCAAATCGCAGATATAATCCGCCTCCGCTTTTAACCCGTCGTCCGCATTTTGCACGGCTACGCCAAGCCCCGCCGCGCGAATCATGGGTAAATCGTTGGTTTGGTCGCCAACGCCAATCGTCTTTTCTATCGAAACGCCGTAATATTCCGCCAACGCTTTCAACGCCGTACCCTTGGAATACTTTGTGTTGACGATTTCCACTAAATAATCCGCGCTTTTCGTAATTTCACAACCGTCAAAGACGTGCTTGGAAAGTTCTGCTTTTATGCGCGCATTGTCTTTTACGTCCACCATTGCCAAAATTTTATACGAACACAGCCCCGTTTCTTTTACAAATTGTGAAATCGGCTTTTCTAAAATTCGTTGCGCCTTTGCCTTTACCGCGTTTTCATAATAGGCAAGGTGCGCGTCCTCCATATTTGCGTAATATTCCCACAAATCGTATACGTGGATGTGCAAACCGAGTTTTTCCATGATTTCACAGGCTTTTAAGGTCGTTTCGTGAGAAATTCTGCCCTCGGAAATCACTTTACCGCTCTCGATATCGACGATAATCGCGCCTTGACAGCAACAAACCATGCCTTTTAACCCAAGCTCTTTGGCGCGGTTTAATATTCCCGCTGGCATACGCCCCGTCGAAATGGCAAATTTACCGCCTGCCGCCACGTAGTTTTCAATGGCTTGTCTGTTTTTTTCGCTAATCGTTCCGTCTTTTTTGACGAGCGTTCCGTCGAAATCGGATACGATTAACGGATAATTTATCTTTCGCATTTATAATTCTTCCTTAAAGTAGGTGTAAATTTTCTTTGCCAACTCTTCTCCGATACCCTCCACCTGACAAAGGGTTGGAATATCCGCGGAAATGATTTTGTCAATCGTGCCAAATTTTTCCAGCAGAGCCATGCGTTTCTTCTTGCCCACGCCCTCAATCTCTTCCAACACGGACGCCAAGTTTCGTTTGGAGTGCAGACTTCTAAAATAAGTTATTGCAAAGCGGTGCGCTTCGTCGCGGATGCGCTGCAACATTTTCAACGCGTAATCACGGTGATTGATGCGGATACTTTCTTCGGAAAACAGCGTAAAAACCTCTTCTTCACGTTCCGCAAGAGAAATAAGTTCTATATCCGTGATACCGAACTCGTCAAAGACCTCTTTGATTGCGGAAAGCTGCCCTTTACCGCCGTCGATAATCATCAAATCGGGTTTTGGGAAACGTTCTTCTTCGTCCGTGCCAAGCTTTGCAAGGCGACGGCGCATCATTTCTTGGTGGGACGCGTAATCGTTTGCCCCCTCTACCGTTTTTATCTTAAAACGACGATAACTGCTCTTGTCTGCCTCGCCGTCGATAAA
>JAZNXZ010000139.1:0-4851 GCA_045594165.1 Candidatus Scatosoma sp. | reverse complement strand
GGCGATTGCCGCCGTTATCCGTGAACGCAACGAAAACGGCTTGTTTAAGAATTTTGCCGATTTTGTTTCTCGTTGTGCGAAATACGTCAACAAGCGTATCGTAGAAAGCTTGATTTACGCAGGCGCGTTCGATTGCTTTGGATATAACCGCGCGCAAGTGGCGGCTGTGTACGAGGACGTGATGACGCGCGTCAACGCGATGGACAAGCAAAAGGCGGGGGCGCAAATTTCTCTCTTTGGCAGTATTATCGAGGAACAGACAATCGAGGTTAATTTCCCGAATATTCCCGAGTACGAAATGATGGAAAAGCTGTCTAAGGAAAAATCCGTGCTCGGCGTATACGTCAGCGGACATCCGTTTGAAAAATTTCTGCCCTACTTCAAGGACAAAACGTTTAACTGTTCCATGCTGAACGCGTATGAAGAAAACGACGAAACGGGCGTCAAAACGTATACGGAAATCACCGACGGACAACAGGTAACGATGGGCGGTATGATTGGCGCGTTTAAGAAATTGAAAACGCGTAGCGGTTCTTTGATGGCGTTTGTAACCATTGAAGATATGTTCGGCTCTATCGAGTGCGTATGTTTCCCCAAAATTTACGAAAAAATTCGCAGTTTCTTAGAAACTGACCGCGTCGTTTCCCTTTCTGGTAAAATTAGCATTGAAGAAGAAAAATTACCCGTTATCATTTTGGATAAAATGACGGAATTTACTTTAGATGAAACGCAGGAAACGCATACGGAAACGAAAGCGGTAAAAGCGTTCGCGCAAGAGCGTGCGGCGCAACCGCAGGTGGCGGAAAAGGAAGATAAGGA
Source organism: Candidatus Scatosoma sp. (assembly GCA_045594165.1). GTDB lineage: Bacteria > Bacillota > Clostridia > Christensenellales > Borkfalkiaceae > Scatosoma. The sequence continues at coordinate 4,032 of JAZNXZ010000139.1, read as the reverse complement.
CAAAGTGCTTTGGTTGAACGTTAGCGGGCTAGAAGACGAGGACGTAGAAGAACTTTTGGAAACGCTTTCGTTTTATGCAGGGGAAACGTCCGTTTACTTTGTAAAAGACAAAAAGAAAATGCTTTGTTCGCAAAAAGTAAGCCCCAACAGGGCGCTTATGGCGGAACTTGCAAGCTTTATGCCCGAAAATTGCATAAAACTTGTCTAAAAAATAAAAAAAATGCCAAAAATCATTTGTTTTTTTCAAAAGATTTGCTATAATATATTTGTGATGGAAAAAGAGTACCTTGAGAAGGGTAGTAGAGAGGTATAGAATATGAAACGTATAGGCTTGTTGACAAGTGGCGGTGATGCCCCCGGTATGAACGCGGCGATTCGTTCAGTCGTGCGCTCGGGTATTTATTTCGGCATGGAAGTATATGGGATTGAACGCGGCTATGCAGGTTTGATTGAAGATACGGTCGTGCCTATGGAGATGCGCAGCGTGTCCAATATCGTACAAGCAGGCGGCACGAAACTCCGTACGGCAAGATGTTTAGAAATGCTTACGGTGGAAGGGCAGAAGAAAGCGGTTGATACCTTGGAAAAGCACGGTATTGAAGGTTTGGTTGTTATCGGCGGCGACGGTTCGTTCCGCGGGGCAAAAGTCCTTTCGGAAAAATACGGCGTGCCTACAATCGGTATTCCCGGCACGATTGATAACGACTTAGAATACACCGATTATACGCTGGGTTTTGATACGGCGGTCAATACTTGCTTGGATATCATTAACAAACTTCGTGATACAATGACCTCGCACGAACGTGTTTCTGTCGTAGAGGTTATGGGCAGACATTGCGGCGATATCGCGCTGTATAGCGGTATTGCGTCGGGCGCGGAAATTATCGTCGTTCCCGAAATTGCGTTCAGCATGGACGAAATCGTTACCCGTATCAATCGTTCCCGTTCCAACGGCAAGCACTCGAATATTATCGTTATTGCGGAAGGGGTTATGAGCGCGGACGACTTTGCAAAACAGTTGCAGGCGTTTACGACGCACTCCGTTCGTCCCACTTGTATCGGACACGTACAGCGTGGTGGCTCGCCCTCGATGGCGGACAGAATGCTCGCGGCGCAGTTCGGCAATAAAGCCGTTCGTTTGCTCAACGACGGTATCGGCAACCGCGTAGTTGGTATCCACGACAACAAGATAATCGATATGGACATTATCGAGGCAGTTTCGATGAAGAAGAAGTTCAATTACGAACTGTATGAAACGCTGCAAATGATTTCTATGTAAGGATAATAAGCGATCGTCTAAAAAGGCGGTCGTTTTTTTATCGCGTTAATCATAAAATAAAAATATTCCGTCTTTTTTCCGTTTAGGTATTGAAATTGTCGGGTATCTATTGTATAATAGGATAGAAGGATAAAAAAAACGCAACGGCGTATCCTTGGGGGAAAACAGTTGATATTAACGGTATGTATGAGTCCTTGCACGGACGTAACAATAGAAGTAGACTCTTTTAACGTAGGCAAAACGAATACGGTAAAAAGAAAAGCCATGACCTTTGGCGGTAAAGGGTTAAACGTCGCAATCGGCGTAAAACGACTTGGCGAAGATTGCCATGCCACGGGTATCATGTACAATGATAACGGGTATTTGTTTGAAAATGCTCTGGACAAAGAGGGCGTTCCGTTTACCTTTGTTTGGAATAAGGGCAGGGCGAGAGAAAATTATAAATTTATCGATAGGCGTTCTATGCTCACGGAAGTTAACGACGTTGGGGAAGAGGTATCGCAAGACAAAACGGACGAGGTTTTGGCTATGGTTCGGATGCTGTCGGCAAAGAGCAACGTGGCGGTGCTTTCGGGCGGTTTGCCGCGCGGCGTCGATCCGTCTTATTATGGACATCTAGTCAAGGCGGTGGACGATAAGTGTTTGAAAATCGTGGACGCGTCGGGTGCGCGTATGTTCGCCGCATTGGACGAGGGTGTGGACCTTATTAAACCGAATATTGAAGAGTTGGAAAATACCATCGGAAAGCAAGTTGAGAGCAAGGAAGATATGCTTGCCGGCTGTTACGAATTGATTGAACGGGGCGCAAAACGGGTGTTACTTTCTCTTGGTAAACACGGCGCGGTGATCACCGACGGGCGCGAGAATTATTTCTGTAAGAGTTTTAACGTAGCGGTGAATTCTACGGTAGGGGCAGGCGACGGTATGGTTGCGGCTGCCGCCGTAATGTTGGAAAAGGGTGCGCCCTTGCCTGCTATTTTACGGGCAGGTGTTGCCGCCGGTACGGCGACGGTTATGACGGTTGGGCAAACCTCTTTCACCAAAGAAAAATACGAGGAAGTTCTTTCGACGTTGCAGGTAAAACAAATTTAATAAAAAGTGTGAAAAAGTCTGACAAAACGGGTACGTTTTTCAGACTTTTTGAATATACTATACTATACTTCCGAAAAAAGCGTTTTGTTGCGAGAGGAGGGAAAAACGGGGTATACCGTGTCCATCTTTGAGCGGGCGAAACGTCGGGAATGACGTCGCTTTCGCGTGCGTGATAAAGCGTGAAATGCAAAAGAAAAACGGTTATAGGCGCTTTGCAACGTTGCGTTGCAAAGCTACCAACTGCGGGTTATGAGGGAGTATATATGAAAAAATCGGAAAAGGTCATAGCGGCTGTTTTAACCATGATTATCGGTGCTTTACTGATTGCCTTAAAAGGGAAATTCGTCGGTGTGGTTGCCGTCGTGGTAGGCGTTTCGCTGATTGTTTTAGGAATCGTGGATATCTTCGGGACGGGAGTCCCTCCCGCCGTTATCAAAATCGTCCTTGGGGTAATCGTTATCGTGTGTGGCTTTTCGGTGGTGCGCGCGGTGGTGTACGTCATTTCTGCCGCATTGCTTATCGTGGGCTCGTTGTTGCTCTACGACAAATTGAAAAACGGTTTACGCTGTATGGATTTACCGCAAAGGATTTGCGAAATAGCAATTCCATCCGTTTGTCTGTTTATCGGTATCCTATTGCTGTTTCATAGCGTTAAGCTGATGAATATGATCTTTGTGATATGCGGTATTTTATCCTTGATAGAGGGCGGATTGATCTTATTCAACGCCTTTGACGAGGATTGAAAATTCTATAAAAATGAACGAAAACGCTCTGTGCCATTGCGCAGGGCTTTTTTCTTATAGAAAAAATGAAATAAAAAGTCCAAAAAGATAAAAATTTATCGATTTAGCGATTAAAAAATAGAAAACAAGTGGATTATGCGTTTGTGATTATGAAAGAATTATGATATAATAGAATCGTATGATTGCGTGTATTATGCGCACAAGCGAAAAAATAAAATCTATGGAGAACAAAACAATGAAAAACAAAGTGACAGTTATCGGCGCAGGTTCGGTTGGCGCAACCGTTGCATATACGTTGGTGGCAACAGGGTCGGTTGCGGAAATCGTATTGATTGACGTAAACGAAGCAAAGGCACAAGGCGAAGCGCTCGACATTCGTCAGGCAACTCCGTATTTGCATCCCGTAAAAATCTATTGCGGTACGTATGAAGACGCGGCGGATTCCGATATCGTTATCGTTACGTCGGGCGTAGGCAGAAAGCCCGGTCAATCCCGTATCGACCTTACGCAGACCAACGTAAACATTTTGAAGAGCATTGCTCCGCAGATTGTTAAATATGCGCCCAACGCGTTGTATTTGTTTGTTGCGAATCCCGTAGATATTCTCACCTACGTATTCTGCAAAATTACGGGTGTGCCCAGAAACCGCGTTATCGGTACGGGTACGACGTTGGATAGCATTCGTTTGAGAACTCGCCTTTCCGAATTGTATTCGGTAAACCAAAAACAGGTACACGCGTACGTTTTGGGCGAACACGGCGATTCTTCGTTCGTGGCTTGGTCGGCGGCGGATATTTCGGGTATTCCTTTGGACGAATACGAAAAATCGTTGACGGATAAAGCGGCGTTGACGGTTAGCCCTTACACCCGTGAAGAAGTGGAACAATACGTAAAGAAATCGGGCGGCCAAATCATTGC
>JAZNXZ010000138.1:0-17799 GCA_045594165.1 Candidatus Scatosoma sp. | reverse complement strand
CTTTTGATGGTTGAGATAATGATACAAAATCTCTTGCAAGTTCAGCGTCTTAGGCTCTGTACCGTTTTCAACCAACGCCAACAGAATAATACCGTCCGACGTTTGTAATTTCGTCTTTTTATACAGCGTATTCAAAACGACCTGCGCGTTGGCGTCTTTCTTGCCTTCGATAACGATACGCATACCGTCTCTGCCCGATTCGTCGCGGATATCCGAAATCCCTTCCAAACGCTTGTCGTTTACCATGTCCGCAATCGTTTTAACAAGTTGCGCTTTGTTGACCTGATAGGGGATTTCCGTTACAACGATACGGGAGCGGGTATTGCCGCCCGTGCCGTATTCTTCAATTTCACATTTAGAGCGGATAACGATATTCCCTTGCCCCGTTCTGTACGCCTTTTTAATACCGCTGCGCCCCATAATGATACCGCCGGTGGGGAAATCGGGCGCGGGAATATATTCCATCAGCTCGTCCACCGTAATATCGGGGTTATCAATCATAGCAATCGTGCCGTCGATAACTTCCGCAAGGTTATGGGGGGGGATATTCGTCGCCATACCGACGGCGATACCGTCCGCGCCGTTTACCAAAAGGTTAGGATATCTTGCGGGAAGCACGGTAGGCTCTTCTTCCGTCGCGTCGAAGTTGGGGATAAAATCCACCGTTTCCTTGTCCAAATCTTTCAGCATTTCCGCCGCCAGCTTGGTCAATTTCGCCTCCGTATAACGCATAGCCGCCGCGCCGTCGCCGTCAATCGAACCAAAGTTCCCGTGGCCGTATACCAAGGGGAAATTGATGGTGAAATCCTGCGCCAAACGAACGAGCGCGTCGTACACCGAACTGTCGCCGTGGGGGTGATATTTACCCATACAGTCGCCGACGATACGGGCGCACTTTCTCGTCGCCTTATCGTTATAAAGCCCCATTTCGTGCATAGAGAACAAAATACGTCTATGCACGGGTTTCAACCCGTCGCGCACGTCGGGGATTGCACGGGATTTATTAACCGCCATTGCGTAGGCGATAAACGAACGTTTTAATTCGTCGTCTACTTCTACGTCAAGCAGCTTGGTCATAGCAAGTGTTCTTCTAAATTCCTCGGTTAATTCCGGGCTGGTTTCTTTTTTAGCCATGATTCTTCTCCTTTCGGATAAATGATTTGAAAGGCTTTTCCTTTCATGAGTTGGCTTACGCCATGATTTGAAAACCTATGGTTTTCATGATTTGCCGACTCTGTCGGTATTATTGTAATATTTCCACAATGGCGGCAACACCGTCAATTCATGAGGCAACGCCGCAATTTATTCCTTAGATATCCAAATCTTTGACAAGTGCCGCGTTTTCTTCGATAAACTTACGACGCATTTCGGGGTTTTCACCCATCAGCATCGAGAACATCTGGTCCGCCTCCGCCGCGTCTTGCATGGTTACGCGGATAAGCGTACGCGTTTCGGGATTCATCGTCGTATCCCACAGCTGTTCCTTGCTCATTTCACCCAAGCCCTTATAGCGTTGATATTCTACCTTGCCAGGGTTGTTGTTTGCATATTCAATCTTTTCTTCTTCCGAATATAAATAATCGACGTTGCCCTTAAAGCTTGCTTTATAAAGGGGCGGTTTTGCCGCGTATACGTGCCCGTGTTCGATAAGCGGACGCATATAACGGAACAGGAACGTGTACAACAGAATACGGATATGCGCGCCGTCTACGTCGGCGTCGGTCATGGAAATAATTCTGTCGTAACGGAGCTTGCTTTCGTCGAAATCGTCCAAAATACCGCAACCGAACGCCGTAATCATGGATTTGATTTCTTCGTTTTCCAAGACGCGGTTTAATCTCACCTTTTCTACGTTCAAAATCTTACCGCGGAGGGGCAAAATCGCCTGAAAACGTCTGTCGCGCCCTTGTTTTGCCGTACCGCCTGCCGAGTCGCCCTCTACGATATAAATTTCGCAAAGCTCGCTGCGTCTGTCCGAACAGTCAGCCAATTTACCGGGCAGGGTGGTCGAACCCAAAACACCCTTTCTTCTGGTCAATTCACGGGCGTTTCTCGCCGCGTCGCGCGCCTTTTGCGCCGTGATACAACGGAGTACCAACTCTTTCGCTACGGACGGATTTTCTTCCAAGAACGTCGCCATGTGTTCGGTTACGCACTTGTTGACGAAACCGCGGATATGGCTGTTGTTGAGTTTATCTTTCGTCTGCGATTCAAACTGCGCGTTGATAAGCTTGACGGAAACGACCGCCGTAATACCCTCGCGGACGTCCTCGCCCGAAAGCTTGTCGTTTTCTTTCAAAACGTTCAACTTTTTACCCGCGTCGTTGATGACCTTGGTCAGCGCCATCTTCAACCCCTCGACGTGCGTACCGCCATCACGGGTGTTGACGTTGTTGGCATAGCTGTAAATGACTTCGTTGTACGATTCGTTGTACTGAATCGCCACTTCGCAAACGGTGTCATCCTCCTGTTCTTCAAAATAAACGGGAGCAGGGAAAAGCAACTCTTCACGACTCTTGTTCAACTCTTCGACGAACGAACAGATACCGCCCTCATAACAGAACGAATCCTGCTGTTCCTGACCGGGGCGTTTATCTTCCAAGGAAATACGCAAGCCTTTGTTGAGATACGCGAGTTCGCGCAGTCTGCCTTTCAGCGTGTCGTAAACGAACACCGTCGTTTCGAAAATATCCGCGTCGGGCAGGAAAGTAACCTTCGTACCCGTCAATTCGGTGCTGCCGACCACCGCTACGGGGCGTTGCGCCACACCGCGGTTGTAGACCTGCTTATAGACGTTGCCGTTTTGATAAACTTCCGCCTCCAACCACTCTGAAAGGGCGTTTACCGCCTTGACGCCTACGCCGTGCAAGCCGCTCGAAACTTTATAGCCCGAATCCCCGCCGAATTTACCGCCGGCGTTGACTTTCGTAAATACGACTTCCAACGTGGAAACCCCTTCCTTGGGGTGAATATCTACGGGAATACCGCGTCCGTTGTCCTGTACCGTACAGCTACCGTCCGCATTGATAGACACTTCGATATGGGTACAATACCCCGCCAACGCCTCGTCGATAGAGTTGTCTACGACTTCGTGTACAAGGTGGTGCAAACCCTTTGCGTCCGTCGAAGAAATGTACATGCCCGGACGTTTACGGATATGTTCTAACCCGTCAAGTACCTGTATTTGCTCGGCGCCGTATTCGGCTTCTATTCTTTCCGCCATAGTTGCATTTTGCCTCCTGATTTTTTCACACTTTCCCTTTTTTGCTATGCAAAAAGGGAAAAAGACTATTTTGCTCTTTCATTATACCATACTTTTTTCAAAAAGTACAGCGTTTGAGCAAAAGTTTTTTGCCGATTTGCAAATTATTTTTTGGGCGCGCCGTTTTTCGCTTTCTTTTTCCCCTTGACGGCGTTTTTTGACGTGGGGCGGGTGAAAATACGCAAGCCAAATTTTCGCGCCGTTTTACCCCCGTTTTTGCGTTTGTCCTACCTGCCGTCTTTTTTGCACAAAAAATGCGGAAATCAAAAATTTTTATATCAATTATTGACATTTGATTTTTTATATGGTATACTGAGTAAAACGCAAAAAGGCGGAGGGAGTATGAGCTTTTACGAGTGGGAGGCAGAGGAATTACAGCGGTTCTATTTTGTACAGCGCGGAGAATATGAAACTGCGCCCCATTTTCACAGCGCGGTGGAGTTCCATTTCGTCGAGGACGGGGAGCAAGAAATTATCGTCGACGGGCAACGGAAATTGATGCGCCGCGGCGACGCCTGTTTTTGCGACGGCTTTTCGGTGCATCAGCTCAGCCCCTTAAAAGGCAAATCGGCGTTTTGCCTGCTGTTTAGCGCAGAATTTTACGCGCAGGCGTTTTCCTTTTTTAACGGCAAAAAACCGCCCATGTTTTTCCGCTTTGAAAATTTTGCTCTCTTGCACGATTTATACAGGCTTTGCGCGGAAAAAAGAGAAAACGACGGGGCACGGTACGCAACCTTTGGCGGCGCAGCGCAACTTCTTCTTGGCGCAATCGCCGAAAATACGCCCTTTGTTTCCCGTGAAACACAACAGCATAATTCTCTCGTTTGTTCGGTTTTACAATACGCAGAAAAGCACGTTTCGGAGGATTTGTCCTTGACGGCAATCGCCAAGGCTTTTGGCTACTCACACGAACACCTTTCGCGTATCCTACACAAACATCTTTCGGAAAACTGGAACTCCTACGTCAACCGTCTGCGGGTACGCCGCGCGGAGGCGCTATTGAAAAACGACCCGCAACTGCCCGTGTTGACCGCGGCGTTTGCCTGTGGGTTCGACAGCCCCAACACCTTTTACCGCGCCTATAAAAAAGAATTTGGGAAACCGCCGCGTGCTCTGCAAAATAATCAATTTTTGACATAGTAAGCGCGCATTTTGACAAGACGAACACACCCCCACGGTATATAATTAAGGCACAAAATCAGTATTTTCAGAGGGGATACCATGGAAAAGAAAATTTACACCGTTGCTATTTTAGGTTTAGGCGGCAGAGGGGCAGACGCCTACGGTTGGCTGCTCTATAACGCCAAGGAACGTTTCAAAATCGTCGCGCTTTGCGACCTTAACCCCGAACGTATCGATATGTTTTCCAAAAGCTTTGACGTACCGACGGAAAACTGTTTTACAGACGACGAAGTTTTTCTGTCTGAAAAACGCGCGGATTTGCTTTTGATTGCAACGCCCGACAACTGGCACGTGCGCCACGCGCTCAAAGGGTTTGCGCTCGGGTACGATATTATGGTGGAAAAACCTTTGACGGAGAGAGAGGAAGAGTGCAAACAACTCCTCGACGCGCAAAAAAAGGCGGGTACGAAGGCGCTCGTTTGCCACGTTTTGCGCTACGCACCCGCGTTTATGAAGATGGCAGACCTGCTTGACGCAGGCACAATCGGTAAATTGGTACTGATAACGGCGTTGGAAAGAGTGGGTTATGCACACCAAGCGCACAGCTACGTTCGTGGCAACTGGCGCAACCGTCAGGTCGCCGCGCCCATGATTTTAGCAAAATGCTGTCACGACCTTGATTTGTTGCAATTTTATGCAAAATCCAAATGCAAAACGGTGTCGTCCATAGGTGATTTGACGTATTTTAAGAGCGAGACCGCCCCCGACGGCGCAACCAAACGCTGTTTGGATTGTCCTCATCAGGATAGCTGTCCGTACAGCGCAAAAACGCAATACCTTACCAACTGGTTGCGTGAAAAACCCGAAGATTGTTGGCCGTACAACGTCATTGCCAACGCTCCTTTGACGGAAGAAAAAATCCTTGCCGCACTCCAAAACGGGGCTTACGGCAGATGCGTTTACCTTTCGGACAACGACGTCGTTGACCATCAGATTACGCAGATGACTTTTGAAAACGGCGTGAAAGCGGTGCTGACCATGACGGCGTTTACCGCGGTAGGGGGCAGACGTATCCATTTCCACGGCACGTTGGGCGAAATGGTTTTGGACGAAGACGCAGGCTCGATTACCGTACATCAATACGGAAAAGACCGAGAGATTATCCCCATTGCCGACCTTATGGAAAAGGGCTACGGCCACGGCGGCGGCGACGCAGGTATTATCAACGCCTTGTACGATATTCTTTCGGGCGAACAATCTGCGGCAACGACTTTGGACGCGTCCGTCGAAAGCCACCTTATAGGTATCCGCGCAGAGGAATCCCGCTTGCAGGGCGGCAAATTGTTAAAGGTTCACCAATAATTTTTGATAAAAAGGAAACGCTCCCGCAAAAATCGGGAGCGTTTTTCTGTTTTTCCGTTTTATTCTTTGTGCGCGTTTGGCTTTACCAACACCGTTTTATAATCGGTGTAAACCACAAATCCTGCCTTACTCTTGTTCGGTTTTTTAACGTATTTCCGCTTGCAATAATCAACGGGAATCTTGTCGCTTTCTCTCCCGTCCGAATAATATGCGCAAATTTCCGCGGCGTACAAAAGGGTTTCATCGCGTACCGTCCCCCCATCTACGGCAATAATCACGTGCGCAGAATGGTATTTTTGCGTGTGCAACCAAATATCGTCCGGGCTTGCCAAACGCAGCAATCGGTCGTTTTGCAAATTGTTCCGTCCGACGTAAATTTTCACGCCGTCGTGCTCGTATTCACGGAAAGGAATTTCAATTTCTTTCTTCTTTCCGCCTGCCCGTTGCATGGGTGCACGCAACAACCCAAGCCCAATCAATTCCGTTTCAATCTCTTTCAAATCGTCCGCCGTTTCACTTGCGGCAATCGCCGAAAGAACGCTGTCCACGTACTCGATTTCCTTCTGCTCGTTCTCCAACATAGGCGTCAATATTTCACGCGCGCGTTTATGCTTGTTATACAGCTTAAAATACCGTTGCGCATTTTTAGACGGCGAAAGGGTAGTATCCAACGTAATCGCAAGCACGCCCCCGTCCTCTGCGTACCAATTTTCCAATTCCACACGCGCCAAGCCCTTTTCCAAACGATACAAATTCGCCGTCAAAAGTTCCCCCTTGATACGGTATTCGTCCGCCTTTTCCGACTCTTTCAGTCTTTCCAAAGTATCCTGCGTTTTCTTCGTCAGTTTCTTTTTCAACGCCTTTGCCGCGTTGTCTAATTTTCGCTTTTTATCCGCAAAGCCTTTCGCGCTTTCCCGCGCCGTAAAGAACTCGTCCTCCGCCTTGCACAAAGAGGGTTTTGCCACGCCCCCGTCCACGGGGAACGCAAAAAAATCCACCGCCTCGCCACCGCGCATTTGCAAACACGCCGCACACGGCTCGTTTTGACAAAATTCGCCTACAAAATCCCAAAGCGGCACTTTCGCCGCCGAACAAAGACAGTTTTCCAACCCGCCGTTTTCTTGTTCCGCGCGCTTTACAATCTCCCGCGCCGTCGAAAGAGCAAGCCCCGCCGCGTTCTCAAACAAAAACGCCGCCAAATCTTCCCTATCAACGGAAACGCCCCGCATCAAAACCCAATTTTCCAACCGTGAACGCAACCCGTCCCCGTCGAAAACGGAAATTTTGTCCTGCGGCGCAGGGTATAAATATTTCGCCCCCGCCAGCAAAACGCGGTGCGAATTATCCTCCAAAGCCGTCGTTTTCAACGCCCCCAAAATGACGCCGTTTTCCGTCAAAACGATATTTGAATATTTGCCCATTAACTCACAATGCAAAGTGCGCTTACTTTGCGAAAAATCGGTGGTGCAATGCAAATCGATTTCGATAATCCTCTCAAACTCGTGCTGACGCACAGCCAAAACCTCGGCGTTTTGCAGATGCTTGCGTAAAAGCATGCAAAAATTCGGTGCAATCGGCGCGGGTTCTTTTTCTGTCAAAGACAAACAAACGCGCGCGTTGGACGCATTTGCGCTCAAAATCAGTTTAACGGTGGACTTTCCGGTGTATATAATAAAGGTCAACTCGTCTTTGTTGACCTGCGAAATGCGGTTAATTTTCCCGCCCTTCAAAAATCCGTTTAATTCGTCCGCCAAGCGGCGGATATGAAAAGCGTCCTGCGGCATACGGCGGACCTCCTTGTCGATTTTTGTCAAAGGAAACGCAGTTGCGCCCCCAACCGCCTATCATTATACCCCAAAAAAATGAAATTGTAAATAAAAACGGCGGAAAATACGCAAAAAACGCTTTATTTTCTTTAATAAATGTGCTAAAATATATGTCGGTGCGAAAACTGCGGTGGAAAACTCTGCCAAACCTTCGCTCCGTAAAAACAAAAAAATAAAACATCAAGTAGATGCAGGAGAATTTTCAATTATGAAGTACACTAGCAAAGCGGCAGAAAAAAGCACGGTAAAATTTACCATTAAATTTGACGCAGAAGAATGGAAAGCAGCACAGCAAAAAGCTTATCTCAAAACGAGAGCAAAATTTGCAATCAACGGTTTCCGTAAGGGCAAAGCACCCAAGAACGTTATCGAAAACCTTTACGGCAAAGGCGTGTTCTATGACGAAGCGCTCAACACCATGTTTGCAGAAAACTACCCCACGGTTATTGCAAAGGCAGCGGATAAATACACCGTTGTCGGCGACCCCGAAGTTACGGTAGAAAAGTTGGACGACGAAGGCGTTACGCTCGTAGCGGTTGCTCCCGTAAAACCCGAGGTAAAAATTTCCAACTACAAGGGTATGAAAATCCAGAAATTTGAATATACTGTTAAGGACGAAGAAGTGGACGCAGAAGTGGCTCGCGTACAGGATAGAAACGCTCGCAAAGTGGACGTTACCGACAGAGCGGCACAAAACGGCGATATCGTTAATATCGACTTCGTTGGCACGGTTGACGGCGTAAAATTCGACGGCGGCGAAGCGGAAGGTTTTGACCTTACCCTTGGCAGCGGTCAGTTTATCCCCGGTTTTGAAGACCAAGTTGTCGGCATGAATATCGGCGACAAGAAAGACGTCAACGTTACGTTCCCTGAAAACTATCAGGCGGAAAACCTTAAAGGCAAACCCGCAGTATTTGCCGTTACCTTGAACAAAATCCAAGGCAAAGAACTTCCCGAACTTACGGACGAATTCATCAAGGAAGCAACGGGCAGCGAAACGGTAGCTGATTACAAGGCAAAGACGAAGGAACGTTTGCAGGCGCAGGCTGACCGCAGAGCGAACGACCAGACGGAAAACAGCATTTTGGAAGCAATCGCAGCAAACGCAGAGGTAGAAATTCCGCAAGCCATGATTGAAAGAGAAATTGACGGTTTGGTTCAAAAATTCGAATATCAACTTATGTATCAGGGTTTGAAATTGCAGGACTATCTTGATTTCTTGAAGATTACGAACGCAGATTTCAGAAAGAACTATGCAGAGCAGGCTGAAAAGAACGTTAAGAGCCAGTTGATTATTTCCCAGCTTATCAAGGACGAAAAGATTGAGGCGACGGAAGAAGAAGTTGACGCAAAGGTTGCAGAACAAGCTGCCTCCGTAAACAAAACCGCGGAAGAATATAAGAAGAATATGGACCCCCGTCAGTTCGATTATATCCGCAACGATATCATCATCACCAAGCTTTTCGATATGCTGAAAGCAAACAACGAAATGTACGTAGAAGCGTAAGCGCATACGGCGAATTTGAATTAAAAATATTTTCGGGGCGGCCTTTTTGTAGGTCGCCCAAACACATTAAAAACAGGAAAAGCCTCTATACGTGTTGCAACCAACCGTATTTTGGCATTTCAAAAGGATAACGATTATGGAAAAAAACGTTTTAGTTCCCTACGTAGTAGAACGCACTTCTTCGGGCGAGCGCACGTACGATTTGTACTCCCGTTTGTTGGACGACCGCATCATCTTTTTGAGCGGTGAAATCAACGACGCCCTTGCCAATACGGTGGTAGCACAGCTCATCTATTTGGAAGGGAAAGACTCCACCAAAGATATCAGTTTGTACATCAATTCCCCCGGCGGTTCGGTGTCGGCGGGTATGGCAATTTACGACACCATGAACTATATCAAGTGCGACGTATCGACGATTTGTATCGGTTTGGCGGCGTCCATGGGCGCGTTCTTGCTTTCCAGCGGCGCGCGCGGCAAGCGTTATGCCCTGCCCAACTCCGAGATTATGATTCATCAGCCCCTCGGCGGCGCACAAGGTCAGGCAAGCGATATTAAAATTCAGGCGGAGCATATTTTGCGCACGAAAGCAAAGCTCAACCGCATCTTGTCCGAAAACACGGGCAGGGATATCGCGACGATTGAAAGAGATACCGACCGTGATAATTATATGTCCGCGGACGAAGCTTTGCGTTACGGTTTGATTGACCGCGTATTCGTCAGAAGATAATTCCTCTTCGGCGATTAAATTTTTTGGGAGCAGTTCTTTATGTCTAATAAAAACCAATTTTGTTCTTTTTGCGGAAAACCGAAAGAAGAAACTCGCCGTTTAATCACCGGTCCAGACGGCGCATGCATCTGCGACGAGTGCATTGACATTTGTAAATCCATGGTGGACGAGTGGGAAACGGACGACAAACCCACCGAAGAAGTCCCCTTGAAAAAGCCCGCTGAAATCAAGGCAGAACTCGATAAATATATCGTCGGTCAGGATAAGGCGAAACGCGTTTTGTCCGTTGCCGTGTATAACCATTACAAGCGCATCAACGCAACGGTGAAACAAAAGAAAAAGGACGACGACGGTGTGGAAATTGAAAAGAGCAACGTGTTGCTGCTCGGCCCGACGGGTAGCGGTAAAACGTTGCTTGCGCGGACGCTTGCAAAAGTGTTGAACGTTCCGTTTGCCACCAGCGACGCGACGACGCTTACCGAGGCAGGATACGTCGGCGAGGACGTGGAAAATATCCTGTTAAAATTAATCCAAAACGCCGATTTTGATATTGAACGCGCGCAACGCGGCATCATTTATATCGACGAAATCGACAAAATTGCCAGAAAGAGCGAAAACGTATCGATTACGCGCGACGTTTCGGGCGAAGGCGTACAGCAAGCGCTGTTGAAAATTATCGAAAGCACGACGGCGAGCGTTCCCCCGCAGGGCGGCAGAAAACACCCCAATCAGGAGTGTTTGCGTATCGACACGACGAATATTTTGTTCATTTGCGGCGGCGCGTTCGTGGGCTTGGACAAAATTGTTTCGTCCAGAAAAGACGATACGACGCTTGGGTTTGGCGGCAAGGTGCGCCTCGGCGCAAACGAGGCGGATTATTCCGTTTTGGACGACGTGAAACCACAGGATTTGACGAAGTTTGGGCTTATCCCCGAGTTCGTTGGGCGTATTCCCATCGTGGTCAATCTCGACCCGTTGGACGAAACGGCACTCGTCAAGATTTTAACCGAGCCGAAAAACGCCATTATCAAGCAGTACCAAAAGTTGGTGGGCTACGACGGCGTTAAATTGACGGTGGAAGACGACGCCGTACGCGAGATTGCGCAAACGGCAATCCGCTTAAAGACGGGCGCGCGCGGCTTGCGTACGATTATCGAAAACGTTATGACGGAAGTGATGTACAAAATCCCCTCCGAAGAAAACGTAGAAGAAGTCGTCATCACGAAAGAGTGTTTGACGGACGGTGCAACACCCCGTTTGGTTTACAAACAAACCGCATAAGACGATTTTCCACGAAAACGGCATCAAAAAAGCGACCTTTTTAGGTCGCTTTTTTATATTCATTGCGATATGTCTTGGGGGTTTTTACTTTTTCATCCCCTTTCTACGCCCCACGAAAAACTTTGCAAGCGCCGCGCCGATAATAATTACGTAACCGATAATACTCAGATAATCGGGGAGTTCCGCAAAGAACAACAACCCCCAAATCGCCGTAAAAAGCACCTGCGAATAATCGTATACCGAAATCTCTTTTGCGGGCGCGTGCGCATACGCCGCCGTTACGGAAAATTGCGCTCCGCTTGCCGCGCAACCGGCAAGCAATAACCACGCCACCTGCCCTCCGGTCATGGGTTGCCATTGCATAATAACCACGGGCAAAATCGCAAGACAGGAAAAGACCGAAAAGAAAAAGACGATATACGGGCCGCGTTCGCCGTGGTTCGTCAAATACCGAACGAACGTATATGCCATACCCGCACCCAAACCGCCTGCCACGCCTATTAACGCAGGTAAAAATTCGGACACTTCAAAGGACGGCTTGATGACAAACAGCGCGCCGCCGAACGCAATACCAACGAACAGTAAATCCCACACGCTTGCCTTTTCCTTCAAAATCCATATCGAAAAAAGGACCGAGAAAAAGGGAGCGAGCTTGTTCAAGATGGACGCGTCGGAAATATTCATCTTATCGATTGCATAAAAATTGCCGACAATCCCCACCGTGCCAACGATAGAACGCAAAATCAACGGGACAAGGCTGCCCTTTTTCATCTTAAAAGAGCCGCTTTTTGCCACCATAATAAACCCTGCAACGGCGGCAACGGAATTTCTAAAAAACGCCTTTTGAAAGGTAGGCAAATCACCCGCCTTTCTAACGCAAACACTCATCAGCGAAAAACAGAACGCCGAAACGACGATAAACACAACGCCAAGCCACGTATTTTTCTGCTTGTTCTCGCCAGACGCTTGCTGGGTATTTTGTTGTTCCTTTTCCAACGTTTCCATACTAACAGTATACTCCGTTTTTTGAAAAAAGTAAACCAAAACGCCCCCATACGTATCGAAAACAACAGAAAAAGCAAAAAGAAAAACCCGAGTTCCGCAAAAAAGGGAAATCGGGTTTTTAAGTTCTAATCCGTTAGGATTTACGCGTTGGGATAAACGCTAGCCTGTTTTCTGTCTTTGCCCAATCTTTCATAACGAACGATACCGTCAACGAGCGCGAAAAGCGTGTCGTCCTTACCGATACCAACGTTCGTACCGGGATGAATCTTCGTACCTCTCTGGCGAACGAGAATATTCCCTGCGAGAACAGCCTGACCGTCGCTACGTTTCACGCCAAGTCTTTTCGCCTCGCTATCTCTACCGTTGTGGGAAGAACCGGTACCTTTTTTATGAGCGAATAAACTGATAAAAATCATTTTTATTTCTCCTTAAAAATCAAATTTTTTGTGTCGCCACGCTTTATATCCTATTTATAAAGGGGCGAAGTTTTGTGCCAAAAGCTGAAATCTATCGCATTTTCAAAAATTAGAGTTCGATTTTTTCAACTTTAACTGCCGTAAAGGGCTGTCTGTGTCCCTGTTTCTTACGTTCGTTCTTCTTTGCCTTGTACTTAAAAACGATAATTTTCTTCGCTTTGTCCTGCTTAACAACCGTAGCGGTAACCTTTGCGTTTTCAACTTCCGCGCCGGTCTTGATACCGTTTTCGTCTGCAACCATCAATACCTTAAAGCTAACGGATTCGCCTTCCGCCGCGTTGAGTTTTTCAACTCTTACAACGTCGCCTTCCGCAACTTTGTACTGCTTGTTGCCGTTATCGATAATAGCGTACATAAGATTTTACCTCCTCTTTCCAGTCTCGAAGATACCCAAGGCGCAGGATTTTCGTCGGTTTTCCGTCTTTTTCGGACGGTTTTCCGTAAAAAATCGCTGACTTAAAAAGCCCGTTTCTATCGGCTCGACTATCACTATACCATAAAGTTTTCTTTTTCGTCAAGCGTTTTTGCACGTTTTTTTGCAGGTTTTTTAATATTTTTTACACGCACGCATATATTTTTTCCAATCCTGCGCAAACTGTTCTTGTGCGGCACAGCCGCCGAAAGGAGACGTTACGTTTATGGAAAATAACAACCGCAAAAAATCGGTGGAAGTGCTGTCTGAAATCTATCGCAACGCACACCTTGCTCTGCAATCGATTTCAAACATTTTACCCGCTGTCGAAAACGAAGAAATCAAAACGGAACTGATGCGCCAACACGAGGAATACGAGCGTTTTTCCGCCAAAGCCGCGCAGCTTGCACGCGACCTCGACGCGGAGCTCAAAGAGCCAAACCCCATGAAGAAAATGATGATGTGGGGTTCGATTAAAATGAGCACGCTCACCGACAATTCCCCCTCCCATATTGCGGACATGATGCTGCAGGGGACGGTGATGGGGATTTCTGCCCTGCGCACATCGCAAGGGGAAATCAACTGCGAAAACAGCGACGCCGTATGCGAGCTTTTAGACGAGATGATAAAAGCCGAAGAAGAATTTGAGAAAACGTGGAAAACATACCTTTGATTATAAAAAGCAGGGGTTTTTGGGCAAGCGCGGAATAAAATCCGCGCTTTTTTATATTCTTAAAACAACTTTCCGCGCAAGCCTTTACTTTTTTGAAAATTTGTGCTATAATGGATTGTGCGATAGAATTTTTCGCAAATACTCCGACTTGGTACACGGGCAACTATGCAAACACTTTTACAGCAAACGCAATCGTATACGTTGATAAAAACGGAAAACACAGAAAATCGTTTATCACACGCTTATCTGCTCCATTTTTCCGACGCAAGAAACCTGCGTTTTGCTTTGAAAGAATTTGCAAAAATATTGCTTGATTGCGACACGTCTGCCACCGTTTCGCAAAAAAGACGGGCAGATTTAATCGATCAGGAAACCTTTTCCGATTGTCTTTTCTTCCCTGCGGCAGATAAAAAACTCTCGGTAGAAGACGCCGAAAAAATCAAGGAAGAGAGCCTTTTACAGCCCATTGAGGGGGACAAAAAGGTGTTTGTTATCGGGGATTTTGCCGAGGCAAATGCACAGACGCAAAACAAATTGCTAAAACTTTTGGAAGAGCCGCCCAAGGGCGTCGTATTCTTGCTTGGCACAACCAGCGTTTTTCCCGTTTTGCAAACGGTTTTATCCCGTACGAAACGCTTGGAAATTCCACCCTTTTCCACCGAACAGGTCGCCGATTGTCTTATTCGCTTATACGGCAACGGGTACGATAGAGAAAATATTTCCCTTTGCGCCGCATGCGCGGACGGAAACGTGGGACAGGCACAAAATATGTTGGAGGGCGAGCGGTACAAAACCCTCATAGAACAGGCGTTCGTTTTGATACGTACCCCCTCTTTCAAACTTCCGCAGGCGGTAAAAAACGTTGGGGAAACCAAGTACAAACGGGAACTGCTCTCTTTGTTGCGTTTGATTTTCCGTGATGCGTTGCTGTTGAAAACGCAGGGTGAACGCGCGGAAAAATACCTGCTGCTACAGGCACAAGAAAAGCAACTGCGCGAAATCGCAAACGAATATACGTTGTCTGCGCTCATATACGCGCAAGAAGGTATTTCCGAGGCAGAAAAGCAAGTAACGTTCAACGCGGTATTTCCGCAATGTATCGAAATTCTTATCGCAAACATCCGCAAAAAAAATATTTAATTACAAGGTAATTTTATGACGAAAGTAGTAGGAATTAAATTCAAAAACGGCGGAAAGCTGTATTATTTTGCCCCCAAGAAAGGGGACGTATACGCGCGGAATATGCCCGTTGTGGTAGAAACTTCGCGCGGATTAGAATACGCATGGGTTGCGTATCCTGAAAAGGAAGTAGAGGACGACGAAGTGGTTCAACCCTTGAAACCCGTCATCCGTATCGCAACGGAAAAGGACACCGAATTTTACGAAAGCTGTCAGGCAAAACGTCCTCAAGCCATGCAAACGTGCAAAGAGAAAATCATGGCGCACAATTTGGAAATGAAGTTGGTCGATTGCGAATATGCATTTGACGGCAGTAAAATCATTTTCTATTTTACCTCGGCAAGCCGCGTGGATTTCCGTGAGCTGGTAAAGGACCTTGCGTCCACCTTCCACAACCGTATCGAACTGCGTCAGGTCGGTACGCGTGATGAAACGAAATATCTTGGCGGACTTGCGCCCTGCGGCAGAATTTGCTGTTGCGCGGGGAACATGCCCGAGTTTAAAAAAGTTAGCGTTAAAATGGCAAAAACGCAAGGGTTATCCTTGAACCCTGGTAAAATCAGCGGTCTTTGCGGCAGATTAATGTGCTGCCTCAGCTACGAAAACGATTATTACGTAGAGGCGAGCAAAAAAATGCCGAAAATCGGGTCGGAAGTCGGCACGCCTGAAGGCAAAGCCATCGTTGCCGCCGTCAACATGCTCCGTATGGAAGTCAAGGTAAAAATGGACGATAGAAACGGCGGTTGGATTTACAAAGATTATCCCGTAGAGGATATCCGCTTTAAGAAACCTGCGCAATCGGAAAAGACTGATTTTGATGAAGATGAGGAAGAATAAAAGGTAAAAACCCCCTATACGTGTCGCAACGAACACGATTTTTGACTTAGTAATGCAATAAAAAAGCGGCCTTACGCAAAAAACGCAAAGGTCGCTTTTTCTTCCCTAAATTGTAATTACTGCGAGTATTATAAAGTTCATCACAACGGATTTTTCCGTTCCTTTCCTTGCCCGCGCGGATATTTATTCGGCGTCGGTTTTACCTTTTCCACGACGGCAAGTACCCGCTCGCCATATCCTTCGGGCAAAGCGTATTGCGTAACGCTCGCCAGCTTTCCGCCCAAAATCTTATAGGCGTTTTTTGCCTCTTCTATTTCCGTAACGTCCCCGCTTTTATACGCAACGAATTTTCCGCCAACCTTGACGAACGGCAAACAATATTCGCACAAAGTATTCATGCGGGCAACGGCGCGTGCCGTAACAAAATCAAATTTTTCACGGAACTTTTCATCCCTTGCCGCATCTTCGGCGCGCATGTTATAAATATGCACTCCCGTAAATCCAAAGTTATCCACTACGGCGCGTAAAAACTCACATTTTTTCCCCACACTTTCAAAAAGGGAAAATTCCAAATCGGGACGAAGAATTTTCAGCACCATTGAGGGAAACCCTGCACCCGAGCCGATTTCCGCCACTTTTCCGCCTTTATCAAAGAGGTCAACGCCTGCCGCGCTGTCTAAAAAGTGCTTATAATAGACGTCTTTTTCCTCTAAAATAGCCGTTAAATTGTATTTTTGGTTGTATTCCAACAGTAAAAGACGGAATTTTTCCAGCAAATCCCGCTTTTCCCCTAAAATCTCGTTTTGATACAACTCTTCTATATTTCTAATTTTCATAACGCCTTTATTATAGCACGGTTTATGAAAAATAGCAATCTTTTTTACTTTATTTTTTCCCTGCTTTTCAACCTTTTCCACCCCGTTGTTTATAAGGTTATCCACCTTGTTGATAACTTTTGTGGACAAACCTTAATTTTTATATTTATACTTTATTTTTGTATATTTATTATTTTCTTGCAAGGGTACTCCTCTCTCGTTTTTCCACGTTTCCACAAAATTTCCACTTTTTTATCCACCTAAAAACGAGAGGTTGTCCACCCGTTTTACAACCGCATATTCCCCTTTATAATAACGGAAAATTTGTATTTTTTAACAGGGTTGTCCACAAATACACACCGCCTACTACTAATACTACTTCTTATTATATTTTTAATAAATAATAATCATGGGAAAACGTCGCAGATGCAGCGTTTTTCATTTTTCTAAAAAATATCAAAGTTTTCATAAAAAATCATGGCAGTACCGCCTTGACAAATTAAAATTTTATTATATAATAATAAAGTAATCTAAAAACAAGGAAAATTTTTATGCAAGAACAGCTTTCTATTCAACCTAAAGAGGAAGAAAATTTATATATAGACCGTTGCGTTTTCACCGGGCATAGAGAGCTGGGGGAAGATTTTTCCGTTCGCAAATTAAAAAAGGCGATTGAAGAGCAAATCAAAAAGGGCGTAATTTATTTTTACAACGGAATGGCAAAGGGATTTGACCTTGCCGCTGCCGAAGAAGTGATCAAATTAAAGAAAAAAAATTCGCAAATTAAATTGATTGCCTGTATTCCCTGCTATGGGCAAGAAAAATATTTTAGTGAAAAGGATAAAAAGCGGTATGTTTCTATTTTGAAAAATGCAGACGAGAGTATTACCCTTTCGCCAAATTATTATACGGGCTGTATGCAGGTTCGGGATAAGTATATGGTGGAGAGGGCAAACGTCATGATTGCCTATTGCAAAAAGAAAGAGGGCGGCGCGGCGTACACGGTGAAAATTTTTCAAAAAATACACCCAAATAAAGAGATAATTTTCTTGTAAAGAAAAAATAGTGGATATCCACGGGAAAATGTGGATAAAAAAGGTAAATTTCCGTTGCAAAAAAGGCGGAAATATGGTACAATAAAAAAGATAAAAAAACAGGCTTTTTTAAGAGCGGATTTAGGAGATAAAAAGATGAAATTTGTATGTAACGGAATGATGCTTTCGGATGCAGCGTTGACGGTAAGCAAGGCGTGCGCGGTGAAAACGATTACTCCGATTTTGGAATGTATCAAAATAAAAGCGGCGAACGACGGAAT
>JAZNXZ010000137.1:0-5041 GCA_045594165.1 Candidatus Scatosoma sp. | reverse complement strand
GGCGAAAATATCCGCAACGGTAAGCACTTCGAATTTATCGAGTTTCTTTTCATCGGGAAGATGAATGGTGTCAAGCATAACGAGCTTGGTGATTGCGGATTTGTCCAATCTGTCGATTGCAGGGCCGCTGAGTACCGCGTGCGTACAGCCTGCGTACACTTCCGTAGCGCCTGCGTCTTTAATCGCCTGTGCGCCTTGACAAAGCGTACCTGCCGTGTCAATCATGTCGTCAATCATAAGGCATCTCTTGCCGGCAACGTCGCCGATAATACTCATAACTTCCATGACGTTTGCCTTGGGACGGCGTTTGTCGATAATCGCAAGAGGCACGCCGAATTTTTCAGCAACCTTTCTGGAACGCTTAACGCTACCAAGGTCGGGCGCAACGACTACGTCGATATTGCCCTGCTTTGCAAAGTGATTGTAAAGGGTAGGCCCGCCGAGCAGGTTATCCACGGGAATATCAAAGAACCCTTGAATTTGTTCCGCGTGCAAGTCCATCGTCAATACGCGGTCTGCCCCGGCTTTCGTCAAAAGGTTTGCTACGAGTTTTGCAGTGATGGGATCGCGAGAACGTGCTTTTCTGTCCTGACGGGCATATCCAAAGTAGGGAACAACCGCCGTAATACGACCTGCCGATGCGCGTTTTGCTGCGTCGATCATGATGAGAAGTTCCATCAAATTATCGTTGACAGGGGAACAAGTCGACTGGATAATAAACACGTCTCTACCGCGGACCGTTTCCGCAATATGGACGTTAATTTCACCATCGGAGAAGGTGTTGACTTCGATTTCGCCAAGCTCGGTATTGAGCTTTTTCGCGATTGCCCTTGCCAACTCTAAGTTAGAGTTACCGGAAAACAACTTAATTTCATTGCCGTGCGCTATCATGTGTAACCATCCTTATTTTTTATTCGCGTCCCCTTTCGCTTTTCCACAAAAAGGCTCTGCGAACTTTTTCTTTCGATTTTTTCGTAGGCTCTCGCCGTCCATTTTCCCCGTCTATCAGCGTATTATTTTTATTTTTTTACCAAGCTTTTTCAAGCTATCCACAATACATTAATATAGTACCTCATTTTTGCAGTTTAGTCAACCAAATAAGCCCTATTTTCCGATATCTTTTTCCGTAAAATTTTCTTCCGCCGCCTTTTGGCGTTCTTTTTCCTCTTTCTGTTTTTGCCGCATCGCGATAAAAAAGCCGCTTAAAAGCGCGGAACACTCTTCCTGCAACACACCGCCGACCACTTCCGTCTTATGGTTGAGCAGGTTTGCATCCGCAAGCGCATCCGTCAACGAACGCCCCTTTTGTTCGTACGCGCCAAAATAGATTTTATCCACGCGCGCGTTCAGGCTCGCCCCCATACACATCGGGCAGGGCTCTAACGTTACGTACAGTTCACAACCCTCGGGCAACCGCCACGAGCCGAATTTTTTGCACGCCTTATCAATCGCCATCATTTCCGCATGTGCGGACGCAAGTTGCAGTTTCGCCCTGCGGTTATAGCCGCGTGCAACGATTTTATCCTCGTACACCACGACCGCCCCGATCGGAACTTCCCCTTCCGCAAGTCCGCGCTTTGCCACTTTGATCGCCGCGCGCATAAATTTTTCTTCTCTTGTCAATCTTTTCATCTTATCTTTCCATACGCGCCCGACAATACCGCCAGCGCGTCTTTATTCTTCTTAATAATTTCCGCCAAAGCCTCGTCGCCAAGGGGATGCGCCCACCCGTCCAAACCGACTTCTACGGTAAAGGCAGGAATCCCAAACCGCTGTATACACCAATCCTTATACCCGCCTGCGCTGTTTTTCGCCTCCGCCAACGGGTACCCCGTTGCATGCGACAGCACCGTCGCCAATTTTCGATCGCGCGCAAGCCGTTCGCACGATTGATGAAACCGCCAATAAATTTCTTCACCCTTGGTATGGTAGCTTAGCGTATATTGCGGACGTATCTTTTCGGTGAATTTCTTGAGCGCAAGCGTTTCCGGTTCGGAAAAAGCTTTTGCGCCGATATAATTTTCCGCACCTGCAAAACGGACGTTTTTTGCACCCGTCCCCCACCGCGCAGGGAAATTTACGTTGAGGTCCACCCCTCGTCCGTTCGCTTTCCACAAGGAAAAATCCTCGCCGCCGTTTAGCGCGAGCAATTCTTCTTGTCTTTCTTTCGGCGCAGAACGTATCCCCTGTTGACTAAGGAGCGCCCCGTCGGGATTCACCAGCGGAATCAGCCATACACTACCGACCACGTTTCCGCTTTCGTATTGCGCCGCCGCCAATTTCGCCGTGATATACTCCCTGCCGTGCATGGCGTATTGCGCAATCCCCACAGGGTTTCCGTTGCCTAATTTAATTGCATAGATATCCCTGCCGAAAAGGCTCTTTCCTAGTACCGTCTTTTCCGTTTTTGCACTTTCGTAAAACTGTCTAACAAAACCGTAAACGTCCATGCAATCATTATACGCCAAGGGGCTTATTTATGATACGTAGAGCCTGCGTTAATCATAAACGCGCGGTAAACCTGTTCGGCTAAAATCACGCGCATGAGTTGGTGCGGAAAGGTCATATCCGAAAAGGATAAACGATAATCCGCCGCCTGTTTTACCCGCTGAGAAAGTCCGCAAGAAGAGCCGATTACAAAGGTGATATCCTTACCGCTGTCCGTTATTTTTTGCAATTTTTCCGCCAATTTCTCGCTGGACAGTTTTTCCCCTTCCACCGCAAGCGCAATAACGTAGCCCTTGCAGTTGCGCAAAATCTCGTCTGCCTCCGCCTCGGGATTCGCCCCTTCGGGAAGTTCTTTTATTTCCACTTTTGCAAAACGGGAAAGGCGTTTGACGTATTCCGCCACCGCCTCGCGGTAAAAGCTTTCCTTGATTTTACCCACAACCGTAAAATAAATTTTTTGCATCGTCTTTTCCCCTTAAAATCCTTTTACGAGCGCGGATATCCAGTTGACGGCAAACACCGTAATCCCCACCAACGCGCACACGAAAAAGCGTATCCGTTCCGCCTTTACTTCCTTTTCCTCCCCCTTTTTGAGGGCAGGTTGGTTCGTTTCCGCTTTCGGCACGTCAAAAAACATCAAGTACCCAAGCGTCCCTATCAAACAAAGGGAGGTTATCATTACGTACGGCACGTATACCGACGAAGGGATACTCTGCACGCCGCATTTCGTCAAAACGATAATCAGCGTATTATTGAGAAAGTGCGAAAGCACCGTCGGCAAAATACTGCCTGCCTTGATTGCCATAAATGCGAATGCTACGCCGCAGGCAAACTGATACACCGTTTGTATCGGGTTTTGGTGGTACAGTGAAAACAGCGCGCCACAAAGAAAGATACTGCCGATTACGCCAAAAGAGCGCAAGCCTTTGAGCAAAATCCCTCTAAAGAAAATCTCTTCGAATATCGCAGGCAACACCGCAACGCAAAAAATAGTAGCGATTAAACCGAAACCGTCAAGACTAGGCAATAATAACGTCGTTTCCTGATACCCAAACCGTTCTAAAAAGCGCAAAAATATATCATTGAGCGTACCCAGCGAAAGCAAACCAATCTGTAACAATATTGCCAAAAGGAAATATTTGGGATGGCATTTTTGCG
Source organism: Candidatus Scatosoma sp. (assembly GCA_045594165.1). Classification (GTDB taxonomy): domain Bacteria; phylum Bacillota; class Clostridia; order Christensenellales; family Borkfalkiaceae; genus Scatosoma. Next base: position 1,435 of record JAZNXZ010000137.1, on the reverse strand, counting down.
CCCTTACCGTTTCTTTCACGGGACGTTTGAGCCATGCAAAATACAACACCGCCACCAAACAAAGCGAAACCTGCGGCAATACGTAGTTAAGATAAATATACCAATCGGGTTTAGCACTTCCCTCCGCAAACGTAACCCCAGCCACGCCGAGCGCAATAGAAAAAAACATCGATAGAATCATCAGAAACATAATCGACGCCGAATAGGCAAGCCCCGACGCCTTCGCCTGCGTAGGCGCAGTCAGCGGCAAGGGTTTGGGTGCGTTATACCGTGAAGTTTTTCTCTTTTTTTGATTTGCCATAGCTCTATTATAACAAATTTTTTGCTGTTTGCAAACAAAAAACGCGGCTTTGCAAAAAACCTTTGATTTTTTCACAAAAACGCGTTTTAACCGCTCAATTTTTCCCGAAACTCTTTGATAATTCGATTCTCGATACGGGATACCTGCACTTGGCTGACGCCGATACGTTCTGCCACCTCGCTCTGCGTCATATCCCGAAAATAACGCAATACGATGATTTTTCTTTCCCGTTCGGGCAGGCTTTCAATCGCCCCTTTTAGCAGCATCCTATCCAGCATATCTTCCTGGTCGTCGGCGGTCGGTAACGTATCGATTAACTCCCGCTCTTTTCCGTCTTTATAGTCCGCGCCCCCGTATAAGGACAACGGCATTTTGGACGAACCCATGGTGAACACCGTTTCCGCCTCGTCCATGCCGAATTTGGCGGCAATTTCCGCAACCGACGGTTGCCGACCGCGCGCAAGGACGTATTCCTCGATAAACGCGTTGATTTCCTTTGCCGTCTGTTTCATGCTACGCGAAACTTTTACCACGCCGTCGTCACGCATAAACCGTTTAATTTCCCCCGCAATCATGGGTACGGCATAGGTAGAAAATTTAACGCCGAAACTTTCGTCAAAGCCCGCAATCGCTTTCAAAAAACCCATACACCCGATTTGAAACAAATCGTCGTAGTCCACGCCCTTACCCAAGTACCGTTTCACAATGCATTTTATCAAGGATACGTTGTGTTCAATCAGGCTTTCCTTTGCCGACTGTTCCCCCGCCTTTGCGCGGCGAATATATTCGATTGTACTCTTCTCATCCAGCATGCATTTCATCCCTTTCCAAACCGATCAATTCTCCGTCGCAAGGCAAAGTAGAAACTTTTTCGCTAGGCGGTATGCCGATTCTTTTTTGCAAGCGGACCGTCGTACCTTTGCCCCGTTCGCTTTCCACGGAAAATCCGTCGCAAAAGGTCTGCATAACCGTAAAGCCCATGCCCGAACGCTCTTCGTTTGCCAGCGTGGTAAAAAAGGGCAGCAGGGCTTGTTCTACGTCCTCGATACCGCAGCCTTGATCGGTGATTTCGATATGTAAAACACCGCCTACGTTTTCCGTTTCACCCTCGTTCGTACACGTGGGCTGAGCAAT
>JAZNXZ010000136.1:0-21768 GCA_045594165.1 Candidatus Scatosoma sp. | reverse complement strand
TAATATAAGATATCGTTAAATTATTTACTTTTATCTTTGTACGCGTCCGCTTGCGTCGCCGCCTGCAAGGTTCTTTACTTCCGCAACGGATACCATGTTGTAGTCCCCTTCAATGGAGTGTTTCAAACAGCTTGCCGCAACCGCAAATTCAATCGCGCTCTGTGCGTCGTAGCCGTTGACGAGCGAGTAAATCAACCCGCCGCCAAAGCTGTCGCCGCCGCCCACGCGGTCAACGATATGCATGGAATATTTCTTGGAGAAATACGCCTCACCGCCCGTGTACAGCATACCCGACCAGTCGTTGTCGTTTGCGCTCTTGCTCTCACGCAAGGTAATGGCAACGCCCTTGAAATTAAATCTGTCGGTGAGTTTTTTCGCAACGGAGATATAGCCGTTTCTATCCAACTTACCGCCGTAAATGTCGGTGTTGTCCGCTTCGATACCAAAGACGTCTTTCGCGTCCTCTTCGTTTGCGATACAGTAATCGATATAATGGCAAAGCTTGTCCATAACTTGTCCTGCTTTTTCCTTAGACCACAACTTTTTACGGAAGTTCAAGTCGCAAGAAATGGTGATATTTCTCTCTTTTGCCGCTTTACAAGCCTCCAAGCAGATTTCCGCCGTTTCGTCGGACAAAGCCGGAGTGATACCCGTGAAATGAAACCACTCTACGCCCTCGAAAATGCTATTCCAGTCGAAATCCCCTTTCTTTGCCATCGCAATCGAACTGTACGCGCGGTCGTAAATAACCTTGGAGGGACGCTGGGACGCGCCTTTTTCACAATAATAGATACCTACTCTTTCGCCGCCGCGAACGATTTTGCCCGTGTCAACGCCGAACTTGCGCAGGGAGTTTACCGCCGCTTGACCGATTTCGTGCGCAGGCAATTTGGATACGAACGCTACGTCCATGCCGTAGTTTGCAAGCGACACCGCTACGTTTGCCTCAGCACCGCCAAAAGTCGCCTCGTATTTTTCGCTCTGAACGAAACGAAGATAGTTTTCGGGAGCAAGACGGAGCATAAGCTCACCAAAAGTTACAATTTTTTTCATGATATATCTCCTTACTTAATTTTCTTATTTTAGATACGGCTTAGCCTTGGTATTTTTCCAACGATTCTTTTACGAAGAAACTGCCGCCGATTGCCGCGATTTTATCCCAAGCCAAAAATTCGTCAATGTTACTTCTGTCCACGCCGCCCGTAGGGATAAATTTGATTTGAGGGAAGGGCGCAGCCAACGCTTTCATTGCTTTCAATCCGCCGTATACGTTTGCAGGGAAGAATTTTACCGTCGTAATACCAAGTTCCAACGCCGCCATAATTTCGGTGGGCGTTACGCAACCGGGATAGTACGGAATATTGCGCTCGTTACAAATCTTTGCTACCGCAACGGATAAACCGGGCGATACGATAAACTGCGCGCCTGCTTTCAAAGCCGCCTCGCATTGTTCCGCATTGATGACCGTACCTGCACCGATACTCATATCGGGATAGTTTTTGCAAGCATAAGCGATTGCCTCCGCCGCGCATGCCGTACGGAAAGTAATTTCTGCACAATTAATGCCGTTGTTTTTGAGCGCCGAGAGGATTTTATCCGTTTCGGACAGTTCTTTGATAACGACTACGGGAATACATTTTTCCATTTTTATAAATTCTCCTTAGAGTTTATTTCTTCTATGTTTACTTTTGCTTGTTCCTTCTTCAACGTATTAAAGAACATAAACGTGAACGGAATCGCAAATACAAACGCCAAAGCGTCTGCCACCGATTGACACATTTGCACGCCGAGCAACCCAAAAATTTTCGGCAAAGCCAACACCGCAGGGATATAAAACAACCCCTGTCTAGATACCGAAAGCAAAGACGCAAGCGCTTTGTTGCCCACTGATTGATAGGTCAGCCCCGCCATAAAGTTTAAGGGCAGTAACGGCATACAGATACATTGCAACCTGAGCGCCAACGCGCCGATTTCTTTTGCCTCGGCGGATAAGCTGAACCAGCCCATTACTTGTATTGCCAAAATTGCGCAGATTGACGCAAATACCGTCATTACAACCGTGGAAAACGTCAAGGTGAACAAATACGCCGATTTTACACGGTCGTATCGCTTTGCGCTGTAATTATACCCCAAAACGGGCTGATAGCCTTGCCCGATACCAAGCGAAAGCGAAAACGCCAACATAAAGACTTTGTTTACAACGCCAAGCGCTGCTTGCGCCGCTTTCCCACCGTCTTCCGTGGCGTATTTTTCTATACCGTAATCGTACGCTGCCGTATTCAAGAACACCGTGCAAAGGCTGGCAAGAATTTGACGGCAGAAGGACGGAAAACCCGTCGCCAACACGTCTTTATAGATGGAAAACTCACGCGAAACGGCTTTGATACGGAAACGAACGATAGTTTTCTTCGCAATGAACATAAACAGCAAAACGCCAAAGCTCAAAACTTGGCTGGCGCACGTCGCGATTGCCGCACCCTCGATACCCATATCCGCCACAAAAATCAAAATCGGGTCTAACGCTACGTTGACGAGCGCGCCGACGACTAAACCAATCATGGAAAGGACCGCTTTGCCCTCTGCGCGTAAGACGTTGTTCAAAACGAACGACATACACATAAACGGCGCGGCAACGAGCAGCCATTTTGCATAATCCTTTGCGTGCATCAGCGTTTCCGCGTCTTTACAACCAAGCAATTTTAACAGCGGTTCAAATAGCGCAAATCCTATCCCTAAAATCAATAATCCGCAAATGCAGGACACGACGAGCGTCGAGGAAAACACTTTGTCCGCCCTTTCTCGCTCACGCTTGCCCAGCAAACGGGATACGATATTGCCGCTACCCATACCGAACGTAAAGCCAAGCGCTTGGATAATGGACATCAGCGCAAGCAAATTGCTCGCCGCCGCCGTAATGGAATCGTTGCCGATTTGCGATACGAAATAGGTATCCGCCAAATTATACAGCGACGTAACCATCATACTCAGCGTCGTGGGTATCCCCAAACCGATAATCAGCCTGGACATACGGGTTTGCGTCATTTTAACGTACTGTTTTTTTTCTCTCTCAATAACGGCGGCGTCCGCCGCATTTAATTGTTCTTCCGTAATTTCGCTCATACGTAATTATTATACATCTTTGCTTTGGATTTTGCAAGCCCCCTTACGCATTTTTCCGTGAAAAAATACAAGATTTTTTCAGTCTTTTCTTTTCTTCGGTACTTTATCAACCTTTTTACAGTTGCTTTTTTGATTTTTGCGTGTTATAATAAAGCCATGAGTAATTCTTCGACGCCGAAAAAGGCAACTTGTTTCAAATATAAATTTACTACCACCATGATTGTTTTGCTAATCGTAGCTTTGGCTTTGTGCGTAGCAGGCTTAATCGTCAGCATTTTCCGCATCCGTAACGAAGGTGTCCACGGTTTCACCGACGCGCTGCAATCCCCGTTGCTGATTGCTATCTGCGTGTTTGCAATCGTCTTTATCATCTCCGTTTTAATCAAATCGCAATACGTGGTTACGGACAAACATTACGTTTCGCAGTTCGGGTTTGTGAAAAGCCGTTTTTTGATTAAAGACGTTACCAAGATTGAACTAGACAGCGACACCAAAAAATTGACCGTGTTTGTCGGAGAACAATTTATGATTCTTTCCCTTCCTCCCGAACAAAACGACGCTTTTGTCCAAGCGATGCGCGAAGTCAACAAAGACATTGATTTTAGCTTTACCCTCGCTACGGCGCAAGAAGAAGACAAGAAATAACGTAACTATCAAAATATGATAAAACACGCTCTTGCGAGCGTGTTTTTTATTTCGTCTTTAACCATGAATTATTCGGCGTATTCGGCAATGTAAGGCAGATTGCGATACTTTTCGTCGCAGTCTAAACCGTACCCGATTACAAAGAAATCGGGAATTGTGAACAGCGCCTTATCCGGTTTGAAATCTACCAAACGACGGCTGGGTTTATCCAACAGCGTTACCACTTTCAAGGAAAGCGGTTCACGCGTTTTTAACAGCTTGATAATATCGGTAAGCGTCCTACCCGTATCTACGATATCTTCCACGATAACCACGTGATAATCTTTGATTTCGTGAACGAGGTCCATGGTGATTTTTACCACCCCCGAAGATTCCGTCCCCGCATAATAGCTCTTCGCGCACATAAAATCGATATCGTGCGGAATCGTAACGGCACGGCATAAATCTGCCATGAAAACAAACGCACCTTTCAAAATACTGACGAGAAGTAACGGTTTCCCCTCGTATTCCGCGCTGATTTGCGCACCTGCTTTTTTGATTGCCGCGGCAATTTCTTCTTCCGTAATCGCTACGCGTTTGATTCGCTGCTGATATTCCGTAATTCCGTTTTTCATTTGCAAGAAAAATTTCTCCTATATTTATTTAACAGTATTATAGCATATCCGTTTTCTTTTTTCAAGCGTTTCCGCAAAATAAATCCCCTCGTTATATTCTTAATTATAACAAATATCCCCTATAAAAAAAATCAATAAGAAAGTATTTCAAAAACACAAAAAAAACTTGACAGTTAATTTGCTTTGTTATATAATGATAGTTGTTTGAAAACCGAGCAAATCGGAAAAACGAAGGAGTATTATTTATGAGTCGTATGATCGGTACTGTATCCCGTGGTGTACGCGCTCCCATTATCCGTAACGGCGACGATATCGTTAAAATCGTTACCGATTCCGTGTTGGAAGCATCCAAAGACGCAGGATTTGAAATTCAGAACAAAGATATTATCGCAATGACGGAAGCCATCGTGGCACGTGCGCAAGGCAACTATGCGTCCGTAGACGATATCGCAACCGACGTTAAGACGAAACTCGGCGGCGAAACGGTCGGTGTTATCTTCCCTATCCTTAGCCGTAACCGTTTTGCAATCTGTTTGCGCGGTATCGCAAAAGGCGCGAAAAAAGTGGTATTGATGCTCTCCTATCCTTCCGACGAAGTAGGCAACCACCTGATTTCCCTTGACGCGTTGGATGAAAAGGGTGTTGACCCTTACCGCGACGTGCTTAGCCTTGAAAAATATCGTGAACTATTTGGATATGAAAAGCACACGTTTACGGGCATCGATTACGTGGAATATTACGAAAATCTTATCAAGGAAAGCGGCGCAGAGGCGGAAATTATTTTCGCAAACGATTGCCGTGCAATTTTGAATTACACCAAAAACGTGATTGCTTGCGATATTCACAGCAGAGCGAGAACGAAACGCCTTTTGAAAGCGGCAGGCGTAGAAAGAATTTTCGGTTTGGACGAAATTTTGAACGCACCTGTAAACGGCAGCGGTTATAACGAAAACTACGGTTTGCTCGGTTCGAATAAGGCAACGGAAGATCAGGTAAAACTCTTCCCCCGTGATTGCCAGCCGATTGTAGACGCAGTACAAAAGAACATTTATGAAGCAACGGGTAAAATCGTTGAAGTTATGGTTTACGGTGACGGCGCGTTCAAAGATCCCGTTGGAAAAATTTGGGAGCTTGCCGATCCTGTCGTATCCCCCGCCTATACGTCGGGGCTTGTAGGTACGCCTAACGAATTAAAATTAAAATACCTTGCAGACAACGAATTCTCGGTGCTTTCGGGTGAAGAACTGAAGAATGCAATCAAGGATAAAATTAAGGCGAAAGACGGCGATTTGTACGGCAAAATGGCATCCGAGGGTACAACCCCCAGACGTTTGACCGACCTGATCGGTTCGCTGTGCGATTTGACCAGCGGCTCGGGCGATAAAGGTACGCCGATTGTATTTATTCAGGGCTATTTCGATAACTATACCACCGAATAATTTTTAAGCGTTTGATAACCACCGACTTTTTCGGTGGTTATTTTTTATAACAAAAATCCCATCCGTTATACACGGACGGGATTTTTTATGTTTGACAATAGATTTATCGCAAAGCAATCGTGTGATTCAGTGTTGCAGCAACAGACTTCATTGCTTTACCGTCGTTCTTCGCATAGACAGTGACAACGTATTCGCCTAAAACCTTATCGCCAAGATCAAGACTATTGGACGTTACCGTCGTCGAAAGGAAGTCTTCGCCGTTACGCGTGATAACCACTTCGTATGCATTTGCATCACTGACCGCATTCCACGTAAGCACATTATCGTTGCTCCATGCCAACCCTGTTACCGAAGAAAGTTGCGTTTGCGCTTTCACGGGGATGACGAACACACCTTTCCACTGACCAATCGTCAGCGTCAGTTGATTGTTGGTCAAGGTTTCATATCTTTGTACGCCTTCGTCAATTACGATAACGCCTGCGTAGCCGGCGTCAAAGGTAAGCGTTACCTCAATATCCACCATGCTATACGTAAGGTTAGCGTAATATTTACTAGAAGACGTATAGGTATCGGGCGCGCTGCCGGCATTGGTAAGCATAAACGCCTTATTTTCGCCATCGTCCGTAAACAATCCAACCAAAAGGTCCTTGGCGTTGTTTGAAGTGGACGTGTTCTCACCGTCAGCCATATTTACCGCAGAAAGCCCGCCGATTGCATTTACCGCGATGTCATTATCAAGATTGGACATCATTGCGTTGGCGTGACGGGCGGTCAAACTATTCTTCGTACTACCGAAATCCAACGCTGCATATCCTTGCCAAGTGAAACTATTGTAAATATTATCCCACTTTTCGTACTCGGTGTTAATCTTCTTAACGCGGTCAAACAGTGCCGTGGTGTTCCACGTGTCGTATTCTACCATCGTCGAATAGTCGTCTTCGTGCGAAGCATACGTATAGTGCGTTAAATTCTTCGCGCCAAACGCCATACCAACCGCCATTTGCCAACGAAGTTCTGCCTCCGTAGGCTCGGTATATTTGTAAATAGCATTTCCATCGTCGTCTTTATCGCCTGCCGTATGCCCTGCAGAAAGCAACGTATACCAAAGATCTACACCTTTATTCTTCGCCGCCGAACTCAGCTTATCAAAGCTCATATAGTAGGATTTACGCATATATTTGCTGCTCTCGTCAGAAACATCACTCATAATACCGTATTCGTCAAAGGAATAAACCTCTGCCTCCACGGTGTTTTTGAACGTCGTCAAATAGTTGGCGGCATAATCGTACGTATTATCACCTGCCAAACCGGCACTTGCCGATGCGCCGAGAATATTAACGAAGAACATCAAATCTTCTCTGCCGATATTTGCTCTATTTGTATTAAACGTCGCCTGAAGGGTATCCAACCCTGCCATTTGATCAACAGTAGGTTCGTCGAAGGCAATCACGCCGACGATTGCCGGGTGCATGATATAGCCGCCACGGTTGATACCGTTCGTTGCGTTTTGCGTTCCTGCAAAACTGCCGTCCCACTCTACGTACGCGCTGTTTTCATATGCCTTCGGATCTACGATAATGGAAACGCCATTTGCATACGCAACGTCCAAAACGTTAATCCAATTTTCCATCGAAGGCTGCCATACGGGATTGATACCGATAATCAGGTTTACGCCTGCGTTTGCAAGTTCTACCAACTTATCCGCATTGTCGAAATGGTACGAACCGTTCCAAACACCGACCGAAAGGTCAAGCGCGCTATCCTCTGCCTGTACGTACGAAACCGAATAATCGCCGTATACAAACGTCGCTTTTGCCGCCGCCGTTGCCGCATCGTTATACAGTGCCGTTACGAAAAGCTGGTATTGGGTATTTGCCGTCAATCCTAATCTTGTTAAATCGACGCAGGTATTTTTTACCGTACCAGCATAAACGACTTGCGTGCCGTATTCGTCATAAACCGTAATACCGTATTCCACCACGTTTGCCACGCACGCCCAGCTTACGATGCTGCCGTCCTTAAGCAAGGAAGGTTTCGCACCAGCCATATTGGTTACAGCGCAAGTATAGCTAACACCACGATAGGTTGCGGTGATCGTTGCAGAACCGCTGGACACGCCGAGCACGTTGCCGTATTCATCTACCGCTACAACCGAAGGATTGCTACTCGACCAAGCCACGTATACGTCCGCGCCGTCAGGAATACCGTTTAATTGCAACTGCGTTGCTACGGGATAGCCCACAAGCTCGGTAGCGCTGATCGTAATCGTTTCTCCCGTATACGATTCGTCTTCTGCCTTGCCTGCGCCTTCTTTCAATGCCGTATCCACAAATCCGTTAAGGATTACCTTTTGGTCGTCCGTATACATACTACCTGCGTTTAACGCCTTAGAGGCAACGTCCGCAATACTTCTTACGTTGTCGCCCTCGTTGAATTTCGCATACGTGTATACGCCGTCTTCTACTTTATACGCAATCGCAAAGAATTCCGTATTCATGTTATGATATTGAATCGTCGTAAGCGAACCACGGATATACCAAGACGTTACGATTTTTCCGTATTTTTCTGCATCCTCTGCCGAATATTGGAAAGGTTTGCATTCCATTGCGGCAATATACGTCGACAACCCTGCCGATTGCAACGCGTTGTACAATGCCGTATAATAATCGCCCGTGATGTTAAATGCCGTCAAATAGCTCTTAGGCACAATCATCATGTAATAGCTTGCGTTTTCGTCATACGAATCCCCGATTTCCGCCTCGAAACGAATACCCATGGAATTTTCGTTCAAACGAATGGATGCGCCTGCCGTCATAGAGAACATCGAACGGGATACCGAACCGCTCATCGAACCGCTGTCTGCGTCAATCGCAACTGTAATGCGTACGTTGTCGAATACGAGCAATGTCTGATTTGCTACGTTCTTAAACGTACCGTCCAAAACGTAGATCGCGCCGTCAACAAAACCGCCGACTGCCCAAGATTCGATAAAATATCCCGTTTCGCTGTATTTAACAAGCGTTTCCGCACCTGTATTACCAACGTTGGTAACCGTACCGTCGGTATTGATACGCTTGATCGTATCCGCCGTCGTGGGGATATAGCGCAAGCTCCAATCCGCATTATACGCCGCCGCGTTTGCGTCTGCCTCGAAATAAATACCGCTCGTAGCCGAACTTGCCGAAGCCTTTGTGTTTTCAACGTAAACTTCTTGATATTTAGAAACTGCCGTAAACTTAGGCGAAAGCGTCATATCGCCCGATACCGTATCGTTGGCGAAATCCCATGATTCTTCGCCGTGAAACCAACCTATAAATTCGTGAATCGAACCCTCTTCCGTTTTTGTCGGGTCGTCAGGTTGCGCAAGCTTCGTATTGTGTCTTGCCTCCACCGAGCCTATTTCGTTGCCTTCCGTATCTAAATACGTCACCGTATACACGGGCGTTACCGAGTGCGCATAAGCTTTATCCGCAAGATTTTCTATTTCCGTTTTTTGGATTTCAAAAGTCACCGTACCATTGGTAAATTGCCCGTCTACTGTTAAAACATCTCCTGCTTGCGCGACGTAAAAAATACCCAGTGCGCTAGTAAACGGCCACAGCGTAAAGTCTATCTGCTGCGTACCGTTGTTATCATTGCCAACCGTGAGATAATCGCCCACGGGTAAATTGTAAACCGCTCCGTTTCTTGTTAACGTAACGGCGGTTTCGTTTACCTGCTTATACGTACCTGCAGGAATCTTTGCGTTTGCCTTTATGTACATTTTGGGAAGATAGCCATCTCCGCTATCGCTTACCCACTCGGCAACGTATCCGCCGTACCCCGCGTCGATGGCAGGTATTTCTACGTACATATCACCCATTGAGGTGCTGTTTATCACAACTTTTGCGTTGATATGAAAGCTGTCCGTGCCGTTAGAGAACGTAGCGTCAATCGTGAAATAATCGCCTGCCTCGTGTGTATACGTACCGCTGGGAAGATACGCATTGAAACTGCTTACTTCAATCCATGCGTCAATTCCATCCCACATTTCAATTTTGAAATCGGAATTATGCGTATAGGTATCGCCACCGCGCGTCAGCGAAATTGCACCGCTCTCTATCGAATATGTGCTAAACGCTACGGAACTGGGTAATTGGAACAAAATACGGTTTGAACTGCTAAGCCAAGAATTATTGCCACTATGCGTGCTGATTGTAATTTCACCAAGGTTCGCGGCACTTGCCGTAATCACGCTGTTTGGCGCTGTTATTTTTGAAATACCAAACGCACCGCAGCAGCAGGTCAGCGCCGTCAAGGTAAGCGCTATGCAAAGTCCTTTCTTAATTTTCTTCATTTTCTTTCCCCCTCTTTCTGTTATCTATCGTTAAACCTCTTTCCCTTAACCGAATAACACTCCGTATTCGTCATCTATAAAAGGGTCGTCTGACAACGTAAGGACGTCGTCCTGAATCGCTGCAATTTCTACAATCGGACTACTATAACGACCTTTCTCTTTTTCAAACTCTTGCATTTGCGCTCCCCTTGTCAACGTTGCTATTTTTTATCCCTTGATAAACGAAAAAATACGCCGAAATAAAACGGCGCACTTTTTCGTAATTTCATCATAAATCCTTGTACGAAAGCGTTTGAATATTATATTTTGCAAACACCTCGTCTGCCTTGGTTAAATCAGACGTTTTTACAACGATTGACGCTTCGTCGCCGCCGACGGATAAGCCGTACATATACTCCACACTGAGTTCTTCATCGGAAATCACACGTAAAATTTGTTGCAACGCCCCCGGTTCGTGCGGAATTTTCAAAATAAACACGTCCGTTAACATACTGGAAAAGCCAGCCGCCGAAAGCGCCGCTTTTCCGTCCTGCGGTTTGTCTGAAAGAATCCGAAGAAGTCCGTATTCCGCCGTATCCGCAATACTCATGGAAAGGATGTTGACACCGTTTTCTTTCAATACGTCCAAGACCTCGCCAAGACGTCCTTTTCTGTTTTCGATAAATACTGAAATCTGTTTCGTTACCATACGTCTACCCCCTTATTGCTTATTTCGCAAATCTTTAATGCGTTTTGCTTTCCCCTCAAAACGTTGCAAAGTATTCGGCGACTCCAAACGGATTTTTGCGTCCAAACCAAGCACAACCTTTAATTTGCTACGCGCCAGATTTTCAATACGCTGCAATTCCGCAAACGAGTCCGTTTCCTTGTTCAATTCTACGCGAACGGTCAGTTTGTCCGTATACCCCTCGCGCTCCACAATAATTTCGTAATGAGGACCAAGTTCTTCCACGGAAAGCACGACTTCTTCAATTTGTCCAGGGAACACGTTGACGCCGCGAATTTTGAGCATGTCGTCGCTGCGCCCCGAAGGATTTTCCATACGGCAGGTCGTTCTGCCACATGCGCAAGGTTCGTAGAAGAGCCGCGTAACGTCCTTCGTTCGATACCGTATCAGGGGTAACCCCTCTTTTTTAATACACGTGATAACGAGTTCGCCCTTTTCACCTGCGGGTAAAACCTCGCCCGTTTCGCTGTCGATAATTTCGGGAATAAAGTAATCTTCGTTGATATGCATGCCGCAATGTTCTAAGCACTCACCCGAAACGCCGGGACCCATCAATTCGCTCATACCGTAGTTGGACGTAATGCGCACGTCCTTGCCCCAAACGGCGTGCATTTCCTCGCGCATGGCGTCGGTAAGCAGTTCGCTACCCACAAGCGCCGTTTTAATATGTAAATCGGTTTTTGGATTAATGCCCATACCTTGCGCCACTTCCGCAAGCCGTAAGGCATACGACGGGGTGGCTACGAGTAGCGTCGTTTCAAAATCTTGCATGTACATCAGTTGCTTTTCGGAATTCCCCGTGGACGACGGCACGATTGCCGCCCCGATTTTTTCCAAACCGTAATGCAAACCGAACGCACCCGTGAACATACCGTAACCAAAGCATATCTGCGCCACGTCCTTGCCCGTCGCGCCTCCCATGCACGCAATACGCGAAACACAATCCGTCCACGTTTCCAAATCCCCGCGGGTATAGCCTACGACCGTAGGTTTTCCCGTCGTTCCCGAGCTGGCATGAATACGCACAAGCTCGTCCTTCGGCACGGCAAACAATCCGAACGGATAGGTATCACGCATGTCTTGCTTGGTTGTAAAAGGAAGTTTTTGCAAATCCGCAAGCGTCTGAATATTTTCAGGTTTCAACCCCTTTTCCTGCATTTTCGCACGGTAATAAGGCACTTTTTCGTAGACTCTCGCCACCGTTTCCTGCAAACGCTGCAACTGTAATTGTTCAAGCTCCGCACGAGGGAGCGTTTCTTCTTTCGACCAAATCATAATTATTCCCTTTTATTTTGTTTCTTGATGAAATGCTGCGGAAAGCGTTTCGGCGTTGGGCGCTTTTGTGAACAGGCTGACAACCGCCGTTACCACCAACGAGTACGTCATACAAATTACGCCTATCATGGGCGAACAAGCTATGCCGCATTTTAACGCGAACCCGAAAGAGGTGTCCCAACCGTTTTGATGATAACCAAACAGGAATATCAGCGCAACCGTCAATACCAGCGTACCGATAATCGACGACCATACCGCAGGGCGGGTTACCTTTTTCCAAAGCAAACCCAGCACGTACGGTCCCATAAAACAGCCTGCCAATACGCCCCAGCTAAGCCCCATTAAGTACGCAATCGCGGAAATTTGGAATTTTTCATTTAAGATTGCAAGCACAACGGAGATAGCAACAAAGACTAAGCACAGGATTTTCATTGTCCAATTCACTCGTTTATCGGACGCGTTTTTATTGATTTTACCCTTATAAATATCTACGGCAACGACGGACGCCGACGCAAGCGACACCGAGGAGAGCGTAGACATACTCGCCGACAAAATCAGTACGGCAAGCACCCCAACGAGCCCTGTGGGGATTACAAGTTTTATCATGTGCGGAATCACGTTATCCGCACCCACGCCTGCTACCTGCGGGAAGAAATGGGACAACGCGCCCGTAAAATACGCGCCGAACCCGATAATGAGCGCAAACAGCGTACTGACGACCGTACCTTGCATAATGGCTTTGTTATCACGCACCGCGTAATATTTATGTACCGTTTGCGGCAACGCCCATACCCCGAAAGAGGTGAGCATAATCAGCGATAACAGCGACACGGTATTGCCGTAAAGCCCTTTGTTTGCGCTGGAAAAAGTAAACCAACCGAGTTCGTCGCTGCTCGTCAGGGCTTTGATACTCCAATTAATATTGTCGTGATTCATAAAGCAAGCAACCATTGCGACCACGCCAATCAGCATGATAATCCCTTGGATAAAGTCGGACAACGCCGTTGCAAAATACCCGCCGAAGAACAAATACAGAGCGGTAAGCCCTGCCAAGGCTATCATAATCGTCCAACCGGGAATTTTGAACACGATTGTAAACAGCGAACTAAGCCCGTTGTATACCGACGCCGAGTACGGAATTAAAAACAAGAAAATAATCACCGCAGAAACGAGTTTCAACGACTGGCTATCATACCGTTTTTCAAAAAATTCGGGCATGGTTTTCGCCGAAAGTTTCGTCGTCATCTTTTTGGTACGCTTTGCAAGGACTAACCATGCGAACAACGAGCCGATAATGGCATTACCGATACCAATCCACGTCGCCGCCAAGCCGTATTGTTTGCCGAATTTTCCCGCGTAACCGATAAAGATAACCGCCGAAAAATAGGTCGTCCCGTACGCAAACGCGCTCATCCATCCGTTTAACCCCTTGCCCGCCAGCAAGAAATCTTTTACC
Source organism: Candidatus Scatosoma sp. (assembly GCA_045594165.1). Classification (GTDB taxonomy): domain Bacteria; phylum Bacillota; class Clostridia; order Christensenellales; family Borkfalkiaceae; genus Scatosoma. The sequence goes on along the minus strand of JAZNXZ010000136.1, from coordinate 8,156 downwards.
GACGAAGAGCGTTTTCGGGTGTAGATAGCTATCCCCACCATGCTCAGCGCGTAGATTACCAAAATTACGTAATCCAAAGCCATATTCTCTCTCCATTTGTTGATTTATTTTTTCGATTTTTTTATGTTTTTCTATCGATTTTTATGATTATATCATAAAGAGCGGAATACTGTCAACCAAACAAGGGGGAAAATAGCGAATTTTGTAAGATTTTTCTTGTTTGTGCTTTTTTTGGTTGACAAAAAGCTCAGGAAAAGCAAAAACGGACGGTCTGCCGTCCGTTTTGTCTCTATCTTTTAATTTATCGTACAATTTTCACACCGTCGGGCGCATCCACCGTCGTTTTGACCTTTCCGTCCGCCTGTAATTCGTGCTTGATGTTCAACACACCATAGGGCGTGGGATAGGTCGCCGTTACTTCTTTTAACCCACTCAAATTCGGCTGAATTTTTATCTCACGCAGACCCGTCCCCTGGGGTTTTATCCCAACGACCGTTTCCATGAGGTATGCCACAACCCCTGCCGACCAGCCGTGACAAAGGCTGTGACGGTAGCCTTGATAGCAAAATGCGCCGTTGTCACCGTGGATATCGGCTTTATCGGGCGTGGGCAACTCGTCGATTCTGCCGCTGTTTTTCAACCAAGACAGATCGAAATCTTCCCAAAAGGTGGTTGCGCCAACGGAGAGCATGCCGCCGTAATATTCTTTCATCATGGCAAGCGCCTTTTCGTATTCGCCGCATGCCGCCGCACCCGTTAAAATGGGATAGGACATAAAAGTAGACAGTCCTTTTGCTCCGCCGTCGAGCAGTATCTCTCTATTACTCTCGGATACGTCGCCCGACCACGCGCCAAGCCCTGCAATCTGCTTAAACCATTTTGCCTCTGGCTTATAGTTAGCTTGCCGTCCTAATAATTCTTCGCAAAGCGCAGTATCTTCGCCGTGCGCACGTAAAAACGCCGTCGTTTTTTGGAGCGCGATTTTTACCAAGTAATACGCACCTGCTTTACAATCAAACCATTTTTCCTTATTCCCGTCTTCGTAACTCGTCGGCCAATCGATAAAATCTGAACCGAACGTAGTTTCGCCGTTTTCGGCTACGTAAGGCGCAATCTGCGCAAGCAAACCCTTGACGTAAGGCAGATATTTTGCAAACGCCTCTTTATCGCCGCTCGCCGCGAATTCGTCACACAAAATAATCAACCACCACACGGAATACGTGTGTATACCGCACATCCAATTTGGCAAGGGTGTTTCTTGCATGGCAAAATCCAAACAGCGCGTTATTTCGGGTACGTCCCCGTACAAACAGTGTGCTGCGCGCATTTCGGGATAGAGATCCCCGATCCATACCAAACGGTCACGTTTTACCCCGTCCCAAATATAGCCGTTTTGCAAACACAGCCGCAATGTGTACGCCGCCGTATCGAAAATTTTGTTGACGAGCGGATCGTCGCAAGTAAACGAGCCCAACTGTTCCCGTGTATCCGTGTCTACCGCCGCCACGACCGACTTAAACGAGATTTCCGCCTCTTCGCAAAGGGTGTCTATCCGCAAAAAGCGGAAACCCGTTTGCCCAAACGTCATATCCGAATAATTTTGCAATTCCACGCAAAAATCACGGATAGAATGGTCGTTCGTCGCATTTTTATAGCCGATTTCAGCGCAGGTTTCCCCTACCGATTCACCAAAGCGCAAACGGACTTTGCCGCAACTTTTTACTAAAAAGGTAAGGATACGTACCCCACCCGACAGCTCTTTGCCAAAGTCGAATATCACGTATCCTTTGCCATGTGCGATTGATAAATTACGTTCTTGTAAACCGATTTGCAAGGGCTTTTCTTTGTGGAAATTTTCCACGCCGTCAAAGCCCTGCGTTGCGATTATTTTTTTGGGATATACGTACTGCATAGTACAGCCCCCTCGTTTTTATTTCATGCGGAAATATGCAATCGAGTTATGATAACAAATATCTTGTACCACTTTACCAACGAGCTGTTCGTCCTGCGTCATTTCGCCTCTTTCCATCATAACGCCAAGGTAATTACACAAAATCCGACGGAAATAGTGATGACGGGGATAGGAAAGCAACGAACGGCTGTCCGTGAGCATGCCTACGAACGCCGCGATATGTCCCGTAGCCGTCAAGTCGAGCAGGTGTTTTTCCATACCGACTTTGTTATCCAAGAACCACCACGCAGGACCGTATTGCATTTTACCGCGCGCCTCGTCGCTCTGGAACGAACCGATCAACGTCATGATTTCGGCGTTCATCTTCGGGTTCAGGTTGAACACAATGGTCTTAGGCAACAGATTTTCGTCGTTGAGTTTATCGAAAAGACGGGACATGGTCTTGATGCTGTTTTCGTCCGACATGGAATCGTAACCCGTATCCAAGCCGAGTTTTTTCAGCATTTGAGTATTGTTGTTACGCATTGCGCCGACGTGCAATTCCGTCGAGATATTGTAACGTGCATACATCTTCATGAGCGCATACGTAAGATAGCCTTTGAAGATTTCCGCCTCCGCAACCGTGGGTACGCCCCCTGCCTTTACCTTGCAAAGCACTTCGTTTGCCTCGCTTGCCGTGGGTACAGGGTACACTCTTTCCACTGAAATATCGCTCGCCGTCGTGCCGACCGCAATAAACGCCTGCAAACGGTTTTCAAGTGCCGCCATCAAATCGTCAATGCTGTTGATGGGGTGGGTAAGCGATTCTAATTTGGCAAGCTGATCGCAATAACCTACCGCGTCGATGTTCATAATTTTATCACCACGGAAAGCAGGAATAACTTTGAATTTATAATCTTTCTTCGCAATTTCCGTAAACGTCGTCAAATCGTCAAACACTTCGTTCGTCGTAAAAATATGGGTAACGTTCGATTGCTCGATCAATTTTTGCGGCGTGATTTTATTGAGTGCGATATAATCGTTGCACCAATCCCAAATCTGCTGAGCATTTTCCGCATTGATTTCCAACTCGCAGTTGAAAAATTCTTTCAGCTCCACCTGCGACCAATGGTACAAAGGGTTGCCAAACGCCGTCCCAAGCGCGCTACAATACGCAATGAATTTTTCCTTGTTTGACTTGTTACCCGTGATGTATTCTTCGTTCACGCCGTAGTTGCGCATCAAACGCCATTTATAATGATCCCCTGCAAGCCACACTTCGTACACGTCGTTAAACGTCTTGTTTTCCAAAATCTGCTTTTCGGGCAAATGACAATGATAATCGAAAATCGGCATTTCTTTCGCGTATCCAAAATACAGCTTTTCTGCCGTTTTATTTGTCAATAGAAAATTGTCTTTGATATAAGTACTCATACTTTTTCTCCGTTTTATTTTTTCTTTATTTTTTAGCGGCTTGTTCTTACTCCGCTTGTTTTGCCTTTTTTTCTTTCTTTTTCTTGCTCTTTTCTGGTGCGTTTTGCACGTAATCGAAATACAGCTGATTTACCGCGTCGCAATAACGTTGCGCGATTTGGTATCTATCCAAACCTTCTTTTACCATGTCTTGTACGTACAGAGGTTTACCGATAACCATAATGCGCTTTTTAATGCTGTAATACACGGGATATACGGGCACGTCTTCACCCTTTTGACGGTAGTATTTTTCCGCAAGCATAACGAAGCCGGGGAAAAATTCCGTCAATACTTCCTTGTACCCCTCGTTAGAGTTTTCAGGATAAATCATAACGGACATATCCGCATCCAACACCTCTACGCTGTTGCGGAGCGTCGTTGCAAAACGCCCGTCTTGATAGGTGGGCATAATGCGCATACCGCGATAAATACGCAGCGAGAACAGCGCCATAAAGCCTGCCTTGAACGACGTTGCAAAACCGGGTTTCTTACCGCATTTTTTAATATACAGAACATCGCGCAAATACGCTTTTCTGCTGGAATAATTGCCGAGCATTTCGTGTGCGCCCCATTTCGTTGTGAATACGGGGTAGTACATATCTAATGCGGGAGGGCCGCTTTTTGCCGAATGGTTGGCAACAATAATTCCTTTATTAGGCAGATCCCCTGCAAGATTGATAATCTGCGGTTTTTTGTACAGCAATCTTAAAAACAACTGCACGACTTTGTAAATAGGTTTTTTGCGGCTGGGAACTTTGAATTCCTTTTCTTTCTTAACTTTCTTCGCTTTAATTTGCGTTTCTTGCGTTTCCACCTTTACTTCCGACATGACGTCTCTCCTTTTTTAATCTTTATTTACCGTTACTTCTTTCCCGAAGAAATACACGCCGAGCATGCCCGGACCTACCGACGCACCGACGCAGATCCCTACGTAACCGATATGCACGTCTAATTCTTTGCCGAGTTTTTCTTCGCAAAGCCGTTTTAATTCTTCCGCGTCTTCTAAGCAGTCGGCATGGCTGATCATGATACGCTGATAGGGCTGTTCTAAATAGTTTTCTTTCATCATATCTGCAATGCGGTTGAGCGAAGTTCTTCTGCCCTTGACCTTTTCCAACGCAAAATTTTTACCCTTAGCGTCTGCAATGATGATCGGTTTGATATTCAAAAGTCCGCCAAAGAAAGCGCTCGCCGCGCTAACTCTCCCTGCCTGTTTCAAATAGGTCAGCTTGTCCACCGAGCCGATCATGTTGACAGTAAGGCGGTTTTCTTCCACCCAGGCCGCCGTTTCTTCAATCGTTTTTCCTTCCGCACGGAGTTCCGACGCGCGGATACAAAGCAACGCCAACGCATAGCAAGCACGCAAGGTATCTACGCAAATAATTTTTCCGTCAGGATAGTTTTTCAAGACTTCTTCACGCGCAACGCGGCTGGCGTTTACAGATGCCGAAATCTCGGACGAGCAGGCAATATACAGCACGTCGTAACCCTCGGAAAGATATTTTTCAAAGGTCTTTTTATACGTTGCTACGTTGACCTGCGCCGTAATAAAACGTTTGCCGTTTCGCATCATGTCATAAAATTCTTTAGCGGAAAAATGTTTCCAGTCCAAATCCGCCTCGTAATCGACGCTATCCAAACTAAAACGCATCGGGACGTATGCAATATCGTACTGCTCACGCAAACACGTATCCAAGTCACTGCCCGTATCCGTTAAAATGATATATTTCCTCATAATTTTCTCCTTTTGATAATCTAAACGTAACATACCGTCCTTAAATCTTTTTTATTATACTATAATTTTTCCCATTTGTAAAGCAAAATGTGAAAAACATCTGTTAATATAAAATAAAAGCGACTTAAAAAGTCGCTTTTCGTTTTTATTTTGTTGTAGAGTCAAAAGTTACCGGTTTTCCGTAGAAATATACAGAAAGCGTACCGGGGCCTGCCGACGCACCGATAATCGGACCGATACACCCCGATTCAATCGTAACGTCTTCCCCTGCAAGGGCGTCCGTCACCAAACCTTTCAACGTCGCCGCATCCTCTTCACAGTCCGCATGCACGACAACAACTCTTTGATAAGGCACGCGAACGTATTCTTCTTTGACACGCTGCGCAATACGCTTTAACGACGTCATTCTGCCCTTGACCTTTTCCACCGCGGCATTGTGCCCGTTTACGTCCGAAATGAGTATCGGTTTTACACTGAGAAGTCCGCCGAAAAACGCGCTTGCCGCGCTTACTCTGCCAGCTCTCTTCAAATACACCAAGCTTTCAGGCGTACATTCTTGATTGACCGTCAGTTTATTTTCTTCCAACCAAGCCGCAGTTTCTTCAATCGTTTTGCCCTCGGCGCGAAGCTCTGCCGCGCGAATACAAAGCAACCCCAAGCCGTAGCAAGAGGACAAACTGTCCACGCAAATAATTTTGCTCTCGGGATACTTTTTCAGCAGTTCATCGCGTACCGTATAGCTGGCTTTTACAGAATTGGACAACGCGGACGAGCAGGAAATCGACAAAACGTCATACCCTTCCGCTATGCATTTTTCAAACGCCTCGTGGTATTGCGAGGCATTAACCTGCGAGGTAATCATACGCTTTCCCGCACGCATTTCCGCATAGAAATCCTTGAAGGAAAGTTCTTTCCAATCCAAGTCCGCCGCCATGTCTTTCCCTTCGTAGGAAAAGTGCATCGGAATATAATCGATATTGTACTTCTCACGAAGTTCTTTACTTAAATCGCAACAAGAGTCGCTGACAATTACGTATTTTTTCATAATATACCTCTAATATTATTCTACGATTAGCAAGAAATCGTACACGTCTTGCCCACCGTTAATTTCGTAAAGCTCCACTGCCGGATATTTTTCTGCCACGTACGTGCGGAAAAGTTCCTGTTCTTCGTCCGTTACACCCTTGCCGTAGGATACAAGGAAATACTCCCTTTCACCAACGTTCATTTTTTCCGCCAGCGCGCAAAGCGCATCCGTCTTTTTGGGCATACATACGAGCATGGTCTTATCGGTAAAACCCATATATTCGTCTTTTTTCACCGTTACGCCGTTGAGCAACGTGTCGCGGACGGATTTTGCAACCATACCCGTTTGCGTACCTTGCATACTTTCAAAGAGCAGCGCCGCAATTTCGTCTGCGTCGTCCGCACCGTAATCCAACATAGCAAGCGCCGAATATCCTTGCCCGATATTCTTGCTTTCGATGACCCGGATCTCCGAATCGGAATAAATTTTCGCCGCTTGATTCGCCGCCAAAATTACGTTGCCGTTGTTGGGCAATACGAAAATATGATCGGCATTGACTTCGTCAAACGCCTGTACGAAATCCTCTGACGACGGATTGTTGGTCTGTCCGCCGTAAATGACGTAGTCCGCCCCCATCTCTAAAAACGTCTGCTTTAACCCGTCGCCCGTCGCCACCGTTACCAGCGCAAACTTTCTACGTGCGCGTTTGGGTTTTTTAATCTCCGTTTTCTGCGGTACGGCTTTTTCTTCTTTCAACGTTTCGTTGTGTTGCAACGTCATGTTTTCAATTTTGATCGTCAAAAATTCGCCATAATTTTGACATTCTTTCATGACCACCCACGGGGTAAGCGTATGCACGTGGATTTTGATAATCGTGCCCGTTTGGAACGCCACGACCGAATCCCCAACTGATTCTAAAAACGCTTTTAAGCTTTCAAGGTCAAAATTGTGCACGTCCGTTTTGCTCGTTTGCAGCTGCAATAAAAATTCCGTGCAATAGCCGTAAATCATCTCGGAATTTTCATTGAATTTGGAAAGGTCTACCGATTTTTTTGCACTGCTTTCCGCAACGGAAAGTTCGTTTTCTACTTCCTCGCCACCAATCGTTTTGCAGAACCCTTCCGTGATATACACAAGCCCTGCACCGCCGCTGTCAATTACCCCTGCCTCTTTCAATACAGCCAAAAGATCGGGGGTCTTTTCCAAGGATTTTTTCATTTCGTAAAGATACCCTACAAAAAACTCCTGTACCGTCGTTGTCATTTCTAATTTTGCGCAAGCGTTTTCTACCGCCTCGCGCGCAACCGTTAAAATTGTGCCCTCTACGGGGTGCGCTACCGCGCTATACGCGCACTTAACACCCATTTTCAACGCACTGCCAAACTCTCTCAAGTTTGCCGTTGTCAGTCCCGTTAACCCTTCGGACAAGCCGTAAAAAAGCTGCGATAAAATAACGCCTGAGTTCCCTCTTGCGCCAAGGAGCATGCCTTGCGACATCGCTTGTGCTTTTTCCGCAAGCGTTTCCCCTGCGCACGTTTGCAGCTGATCCAAACCGCCCTGCAAAGTAAGGTACATATTTTCACCCGTATCCCCATCGGGAATCGGGAAAACGTTGAGATCGTTGACTTCCTGTAAATTCGCGCGCAAATTCGCCACGCCACCCAAGATCATCTTGGTAAACAATTCGCCGTCAATCGTTTTTCTTTCGTTCAACACTGTTACGTTATACTCCTTTACGCTACTGTCTTATATAATAATTGTAACATATTTTTATGACATTATCAAGTATTTTATAAGTATTTATAGAAATTTAATGTAGAAATAACACGGTTGTCCCTCGAAAAATGGTTATACACAAAAAGGACACACCCTTTGGTATGTCCTTTTTGTGGTGGGCAGAGGTGGATTCGAACCACCGAAGTCGAAGACGTCAGATTTACAGTCTGATCCATTTGGCCGCTCTGGAATCTGCCCATATATGCTATTTCGTTGTCTTTGTTGTGGAGCCGGTGATTGGACTCGAACCCACA
>JAZNXZ010000135.1:0-8705 GCA_045594165.1 Candidatus Scatosoma sp. | reverse complement strand
AAAAGCACGATTTCCACGCTCAATTTTAACCGATAATCCGTAATTTTCCATAAAATCTATCGTTTTTTGAGGCGAAAACGCGTAAATTGCGCCCGTTAAAAACTTTTTACCGCGCACTACGTTCTGTAAAAAATCTTCCGCGGAAACGTCGTTTGTAAAATTACAACGCCCTTTTCCCGTGATATAGATTTTCTTCCCAAGCTTTTCATTTTTTTCAAAAAGCGTAACTTGATGTCCTTTTTCGGCCGCTGCATACGCCGCCATAAGCCCAGCAGCACCACCGCCAACTACACATACCTTTTTCATTTTTTTGCCAAAATCCTATTTTTTAGGGTTGACCAATTCCCCGCTATATTTTATAAAACTATTTGTTTCACGTTATTTGTTTCACATATGGTCATATTTACAGTTATTAAAACTTTGTTTCAGGGTTGAAAATTACGCAACCGAGAATTGTCGGTTGCGTAATCGCGTTTCACGTTATATGTTTCACATTCTACGTTTATCAAACAGGATAAACGTTGGTTTTTGCAAGGTCTCTGTCTACGCCGTTTTTCTGCGCTTCGCGCCATTTGAAGAAATTTTCAGCTACTTGTTCAAATACTGCATACGAGAGGACGTCCTCTTCTTTTTCGTAATAGCCCAGCTCGATAACTTTCTTCTTAATATCTTCGTATTCAGGCTCTAACAAGTCAGCAGGTCTGCACGTAATCCGTTCCGCACCTTTCAAAACCTTTTGTGCAACTTCTTCGTTTAAGGGCATCGGTAAGCTACCGTATTTACCAGCAAACAAGTCTTTGGTTTCTTTGGTAACCATTTTATAACGTTCGTTCATAACGACGTTCATAACCGCCTGCGTACCAACAATCTGCGACGAGGGCGTAACGAGCGGCGGATAACCGCAATCTTTTCTTACGTTGGGAACTTCCGCAAGACACTCCATCAACTTATCTGCTTTACCCGCTTTCTCAAGCTGATTGATAAGGTTGGAGAGCATACCGCCGGGCACTTGATACAAGAGCGTATTAACGTCGATACCTTTGGATTTTTCGTTAAGAATTTTGTCGTCTTTAAGGCGTTTTTCAACCGTTTTGAAATGTTTAACGATGGGCAAAAGTTTATTAATATCAATACCCGTATCATACGGCGTACCTTTAAGCGTTGCAACCAAAGGTTCGGTTGCGGGCTGCGACGTACCGTTACCAAGCGGCGACAACGCCGTATCGACAATATCGACACCCGCCAAAATCGCCATCAAGTACATCATGTCACCCGTACCCGTCGTGTTATGGGTATGCAAATGCAATTTCGTGGTCGGTTTCAACGCTTTCTTCAACGCGCTTACCAAGGTGTATGCACGGAACGGCAACAACAAGTTCGCCATATCCTTCAAACAAATATTATCCGCGCCGCGTTCTTCAAGTTGTTTTGCAAGGTCAACGAAATATTCGTCCGTAAACACTTCTTTGCCGTCAACAACCGCGCTGGTATAACAAATCGTCGCTTCGCAAATACCACCGTATTTTTTGATGGCTTTCATGGATACTTCCAAGTTTCTCGGGTCGTTCAACGCGTCGAATACACGGATAACGCCGACGCCGTTTTCAACGGATTTTGCAACAAATTTTTCTACGACGTCGTCCGCATAATGACGATAGCCAAGCAAATTTTGTCCGCGCAATAACATCTGAATCGGTGTTTTTAAGTGCGCTTTTAACGTTCTTAAACGTTCCCAAGGGTCTTCATTTAAGAAACGAAGACAGGAGTCGAACGTCGCGCCGCCCCACGCCTCAATCGAATAATATCCGATTTCGTCAAGCTGTTCCAAAACGGGAAGCATTTCTTCAATTTTCATACGCGTAGCCGCCTGCGATTGATGTGCGTCACGCAAAATCGTTTCGGTAAGCATTACTTTTCTATTTTCAAATTTAATTTCCATAATTATATACCTCGTAGGTTAAACGGTTAAATAATTGCAAGCAAGAACCCTGCCGCAATCGCCGAGCCGATTACGCCTGCTACGTTCGGCCCCATAGCATGCATCAACAAATGGTTACTAGGGTCTTCTTCGCGCCCGACGTCCTCGGAAATACGAGCCGCCATAGGTACGGCGGAAACGCCTGCGCTACCAATTAACGGGTTAATTTTACCACCCGAAAGTTTACACATAAGCCTTGCCACCAAAAGCCCGCCAATCGTACCACAAGCAAACGCAACTAAACCAAGTCCAATGATACCAAGCGTACTAACTTGTAAGAACGTTGCACCGTATGCTTTACAGCCAACGGAAACACCTAAGAAAATGGTTACAGTATTCATCAAACCGTTTTGCGCCTGCGACGAAAGTCTGTCGCACACGCCGCACTCTTTCAGCAAATTACCAAGCATTAACATACCGAGCAAAGGCACGGCGTCGGGCAAAATTATCCCTACAACCAAAGTAACCAAAATCGGGAAGATGATTTTTTCTACTTTGCTGACCGTACGGAGCGGTTTCATTTTAATTGTGCGTTCCTTTTTGGGAACAAGTAAACGCATCAGCGGTTTTTGAATAATAGGAATCAACGCCATATACGAATACGCCGCAACGGCAATCGCCGAAAGCAAATCCATGGATTTTCCGTTAAACATGGACCACGCCGACATTTTTTGCGTGACGTAAATAGCCGTCGGACCGTCTGCACCGCCGATAATCGCAATAGACGCAGCCGCCGCTACGTTAAATCCAATAACGCTGGCAGCAATCAACGTCAAGAAAACGCCAAGTTGCGCAGCTGCACCGATAATCATACTCTTCGGGTTGGAAATAAGCGGACCAAAATCGGTCATTGCACCAATGCCAAGGAAGATGAGCGGCGGGTAAATTACGTTTTGTACGCCGTAGAACAGATACCACAAAAGTCCTCTGTTTTGCACGTTTTCGTAAATATGCGCTGCTTCATACCAAACAGAACCGTCAATAAACTTAAACGTTTCAGGCAACGCAAGTTGTGAAAACTCCGCCTCGGTTAACGTTGTCCAATCGATATTAAGCGCAACCATTTCTGCGTACTGCTCCGCAGAAAGATACTGTGTAAGTTGTGTCGTATCGATAATTTCCACCGGTTCAGGATACGTACCCCAAACCACGTTATATGCACCGGGAAGATTAATCAAAAACATACCGAACGCGATAGGCAATAACAGCAACGGTTCAAATTTCTTCACAATCGCAAGATACATCAGCACGAACGAAATGAGTAGCATTACGTAGTTCGGCCACGTACTTGCAAACGAACCGCTGTTAAAACCCAACGAATTCCATAAATTTTTGAACATATCTCCGAAATTCGCAAGTAAGTTATTACACATAATAGAAACTCCTTATTCTATTACTTAACCGATTACAGCCAAAACTGCGTCCGATTCAACGTTTGCACCTTTGGTTACTTGGAAGCTAACAACGCCGTCGCAAGGCGCGGTAATATCGTTGTCCATTTTCATTGCCTCCAACACAAGGATAGGCTGGTCCTTTTTCACGCTTGCGCCTTCTGCAACAAGCAGATTTTTGATAAGACCAGGGAACGGAGAAAGAACTTTTTCGCCGTTAGCCGAAGCTGCCGCCTTGGGCGCTAGGTGCAGGTGCTGCCACGGGCGCTGCCGCTACGGGCGCAGCCGGAGCTGCCTTAACCGCCGTTACAACAGGAGCAGACGCCGTTGCCCCTACTTCTTCTACGCCTACTTCATAAGTTTTACCGTTTACTGTGATAACAAAATTACGCATAATTGTACTCCTTAAATTCTCTTAATTCTCTTGACCGTAAATTCACATTTAGGATTGTTCTGCTGATAATACGCCATAATTGCCGCTGTGATAACCGCCAACGTTTCGTCCGTGATTTCATTACAAGCCGCCGCGGTTTGTATCTTTTCCTTAGGCGGTTCTATTTCTTTGGGTTGCGGCTTTGCCTTAGGTTGTCCGTTGGTTTTTGTCATAAATTTTCCGACAAGCCAAATAACCAAAATCAAAAACGAAATCCCGACGAATACAACCATGAAACCGAGGAACGCATACAAAGCCGCCTCGCCTACGTTGCTAAATTCGCGCGTTTTATCCGTTGCGCCTGATAATAAATTCCAAACCATACGCGCCCCCTTACCTTGCCAACATTTGCAAGGAAGAAATCAAATATTGTTTGATAAACTGCGGTTCAACGATAGCGTCGATATACCCGTCTTTTGCCGCATTGATAGGGTCGGAATTTTCGTCTGCATATTTTTCTGCAAGCGCAGCCTTGTCCGCCTTTTCGTTGCCAAGCTCGATTTGTGCGCCCTGCACGCTGTCGAAAAGGGCAATTTTTGCGTTTGCAAACGCACAAGCGTAGTCAAACCCGATGGATTTAGACGCAAACAGGGAATACCCTAAACCGATTGCCTTCTTGTAAACCACCGAGATTTTCGGGGTAGACAAACGATAGAAAGCGTCCAAATATTCTGCCGTAGCTTTCAAAATCAAGCTGTTATTTGCGCAAGCGCAAGGGCAAATCCCTTTCGTATCGGTAAAGGTAATATACGGCAAATCGTAATAGTAGGCAAGGTTGGCAAACGATTTGAGTTTTGCCATCTTTGCCGTCGTCAATTCCACGCCGTCAGCTCCGCCGTCAAAAATAACAGCCGCAACGGGGATACCACCGATACGCCCAAGCACCGTCTTGATTTCAGGTTCGGTGTTGGCGTTAATTTCAATAGCGTTTTCAAAAACCGAAAGAAGATTATCCGCCGAAACGTTTTCGTTTAATGCAGGCGCGCTTTCGTTCAGCTCTGTATCCACAACGTTTGCGCGAAGCAAATCGGCAAGCGTCAAAATCTTTTGACGTGCATCCGCCAAGTCTTCCACCTCAAGGGAAACAAGCCCTGTTTTATCCAAAGCCTTTGCACCACCAACCTCTTCTTTCGTTACGTTTTTACCTGCTTTTGCAGACAAAACGAAAGGACTGTTAATAGCCAAAACACTCTTATTTTTTACAAACAACGTAAAATCAGCAATCGCCGCAAGCATTGCCGCCGCGCCATACACTTCGCCGTTTACAATGACGTATTGAGAAGTAGCGTTGTTGTTAAGCTGGGTTGCTTTCATCAAGACGTTTGCTAAGCCTTCCAGCACCGTAACCCCTTCGCCAACCTGTACACCGTGCGTATTCAAAAGATATACAACGGGAATTGCGTTCTTTTCCGCAACGTCCAAACATTTTACGATTTTGTCGCAACTTGCCTTGGAAACGCCGCCGTCAAGCACCTTAAAATTCTGCGCAACGATATAATACGGATAGCCGTCAATCGTAGCGTAACCGGTTACGACACCTTCACCTTCGGCATTTTCCCCATAAAATTCGTTTTTAGAAAAACTGAACGCTGACAGTTCAACAAAGCTTTCTTCGTCGACGAGCGCCGCAATGTCCGCACGGATTTCTTTACCCGCGTTGACAATCTTGGTTTTTCTTTCTTGCAGCAACTGAATTTTATCCATGTTTTTTCCTCCAAGAAAATCCTTTTTTCGTTCTAAAATTTCTCATTTTGGCAAAATTTTGCCAACTTTCGACCAATTACCATTATACAGCAAAATTGTATAAATTGCAAGGATTTTAACAAAAATATTTTTTGTTATCTCCTTTTTTTTCTTTTCGCCTTAAAAACATCAATGCGGCGTTGAATTTTGTCGAAATTTTTATATATAATAATGAAAATCAAGGTTATACATATCGCTAAAACGCACCAAATCGTAATCCCCCACCACGTCGTAAACGGAATAAAATCCACCGAAAAACAGGTGGCGGATAATGCTAAAATACGTGATATTAATATAATGACAGTAAAATACCCCCAACTCATTGTAGAAAGTCCCGCTAAAAAACATAAAATATCGTCGGGAAACAAAGGCAATAAAAACATCAACGACAAAAACAAATTGTCCTTACCTTTTAATTTCTTTTGCCACTTGTCTAATTTTTCCTTTCCTACCATCCACGAAACGGCTTTATTTCCTAATTTCCGCCCGATTAAAAACGCTAAAAACGAACCGAGTATAATCCCAAGAAAACTGTATATCAACGTTTTTACCGCGCCAAAAAGCGCTATGCCCGCTATGGTGCTGACGATGCTTGGAATCGGTAAAACGATTACCTGTAAAAATTGCAATAAAATATAAAGCAGCGGCATCCATATCCCCGCCTTTTGTAAATATTCCTGAAATAGCTTTTCGTCGCGAAATACCTTGAAAAAGCCCGTCCTTTGTAAGACGTAGACGAGTATTAGGCAAAACAACGCAAGAATATACAATCCAAGCATGGATTTTGCAAACGTTTCGCGCCCTTTTAATAATAACTGTATCGTGAAAACGTACCAAAAACAAATCCCCAACGTTAAAACCGTCGACCAGATTAAAAAATGCGATACCCCTACGCCGTTCCAGTCCGCAAGCAACAACACGCCAAAAAGTATGCACCCTAGCGACAAAAGAAAAAAGACGGAGCAAAAAAGGATAATCTTTTTTTCTCCATCTTTGTTTGTATTTTTACTTTCCGCCATTTTGCCCCTACTATATACCCTATTCGTTTTATATAGTATTTCCTTTGTAGGCGGTTTTATGCGGTTTTATGCGTTTTCCTCGCTGTCTACCTCTAAAATTTCTTCGGGAGGCAACGTTTTTCTAAGTTCTGCAATCGCGCCGCGCGCCAACTCGTCACAGCGGTTATTTAATTCGTTATCCGCATGCCCTGCAACCTTATGAAAAGTAACTTCGTGCATTTGTGTAAGCGCATATAATTCTTCCCATAAGTCAACGTTTTGCACGGCTTTCTTATCCGCCTTTTTCCAGCCGTTCTGTTTCCATGCGTAAATCCAACCGTTGATATAGGCATTTACGGTATATGCCGAATCGCTGTATACGTCTACAATGCACGGATATTTCAGGCGTTTCAACCCTACGATTACCGCCATGACCTCCATACGGTTATTCGTAGTTTGCTTTTCCGCACCGCTATATTCTTTTTTTACGTCTTGGTAAATCAAAATACCGCCGTAACCGCCAAGCCCGGGATTCCCCGAACACGCCCCGTCTGTATATAACGTTACTCTCTTTTTTTCGCTCATAACCATCCATCTAAAAATATTTTTTATCTTTGAGAAATTTTCATCGCCAACCGCCGAAAAATAATTGACAAACTCTTTTTTTTATTATATAATAGGCTCGTTGTCTAGGGGTTTGGTATAGTGGTTGTGCCTTGGTCTCCAAAACCAATGAGATGAGTTCAATTCTTATAGCCCCTGCCAAAATGCATCCCACCGCAATTCCTTGCGGTTGGGGTGTATTTTTATTTTTTAGAAAGCGCCTACAAGCGCTTATTCAATGCAATATATTAAAATCCATTACCTTTATTTTACTCTAATCCTTGTATTTTGTCAAATCAAAATTATTAGAAAAATAAAAAAGGCAAAGCGTTTGCACACTTCGCCTTTTTTCGTTCTTAGAAACCGTAACCGGCAGGACTGTAATACGCCATATTCGTCTGTCTTACGTCTAAACGGCCAAAGCATGCCACTACGGGCACGTTGGAAATAACGTGAATTGCATACTGCCCATAGGGAATTTGATAACCCTCTTTACCGATAGGCTTATCCAAACGCAAACAGGTGGTACGTTCCGCGTTCAAATCAATCGTAATATTGTCGTAAGGATCTTTATCTTCAAACAAAATTTTGATGCGGATTTTTGCGTCTTTTTTGGAAACGTTGGTAATCATCAACGCTTCGTGCCCGGGGAAATCCGGATTGTCACCCTTAGGAGGCAAATCGCCGTCACAAAATACCCAATTCTTTTTTCCGTAACTCATAGTATTTTTCTCCTTATTATTTCACGTAATTAAAAAGTTCTTCTTCGAATTCGGGGCACAAAGGTTCTGCGCCGTTTTCCGTGATTACGTAGCAGGTTTCCACACGCAAGCCATGCAAAGTCGGATGCCCGAAGAAAGAAACGTCTACGTTGACAATCATGTTCTTTTCAAGTTTGTCGTCGCTGTTCGGACCAAAGAAAGGCGCTTCCGCCTCCATAAGCCCCATCGTGTGCGCGAAAGGACAAACGAGATATTTCAAATAACCGCCTTTGTCGTAAAGCTTTCTGCCCACCTTGTCGATTTCTCTGCCCGTATTGCCGATTTTCAGCATACTCTTGGTGAGTTTCATAACTTCGATCATATCGATCAAGCATTTTCTCTGCTCAGGCGTATATTCCCCACAGACGGGAACGGTATGACCGAACGTACCCGCGTAACCGTTGATACGGGGCGCGATACCGAGCATTACCATTTCACCGTTTTCCATGACTTTATTCGTTGCCGTAGGAACAACCGCGTTAGAACGGATACCGCTGCCGACGATCGTTCTGTACGCAAAGCTGTCCGCACCGTTTTCACGGCAAACCGCTTCGCCTGCAGCCGCAACTTCATATTCCTTGTTGCCTGCCTTGACCTTTGCCGCCATCGCTTTGTACGCCTTGCAAGCAAGCTGCGTTGCCTGACGTGCCTGTTCTATTTCCCAATCGCTCTTTACGTAACGGAATTTCAGGTAATCATCCGTCAAATCTACGATTTCACAGCCTTCGAACCCTTTTACCAAATCCTGATGCACCGCGTAAGGCATATCCGTCGTACCGACAAGACCTACCTTCTTCA
>JAZNXZ010000134.1:0-23299 GCA_045594165.1 Candidatus Scatosoma sp. | reverse complement strand
ACAGAACGACATGGCTACGATCCGACTTTTAGCTCCGAAGAAGAAAGTTCTGAAGTAGTTAGCTCCGAAGAAGAAAGTTCTGAAGTAGTTAGCTCCGAAGAAGAAAGTTCTGAAGTAGTTAGCTCCGAAGAAGAAAGCTCCGAAGTAGTTAGCTCCGAAGAAGAAAGCTCGGAAGTAGAAAGCTCCGAAGAAGAAAGCTCGGAAGTAGAAAGCTCTGAAGAAGAAAGTTCTGAAGAAGAAAGTTCTGAAGAAATCCCCGAAGTTGTAATAGAAATCAACGGTGCGTCTACCGTAATGGAATTTGAATCGATTTCGTTGCTTGGTAACGTAACGGGTGCGGACGAAGAAGCGGTTATCACTTGGACGTCTTCTGACGAAACGATTGCAACCGTAGATGAAAACGGTGTTGTAACGGCGCTCAAAGCAGGTTCGGTAACGATCACGGCAAGTGTTGATGGCGCAAGTGCGACGCATGACGTAGAAGTTACGCCTACCACGTACTCACATGAAATCGAATTCGACATGCAAGAAGTAAAATTCTATGAAGGCGAATTTGAAATGGTAGAGGCAAGCGTTGTATTCAACGGCGAAACGTTGGATAACGACGAATACGGTTTAGAATATACTTGGGAAAAAGTTAGCGGAGAAGACGGCATTGTTGAAATGACGGCAGAAAACGCAGTGGCAAGCTTTGACGCTCTCGCGGCTGGTACCGTAACCTACAAAGTTACCACGACCGCGCGCGGTTACAAAGTAGAAAAAACCATTTCCATTACGGTTATGGAAAACGAATATTCGTATACAATCCCTAACGAAAAGATTCTTCAATCGGGTACTGGTTATAAGACGACGTTGACGCTGATTGCAGACGCAACGCTTGATATCGGCGTGGTAAACGGCGTATTGAACGGCGAACCGCAGGCAGATGAGTTGACGGTTGCATGGTCGACGGAATCGGACGTAATTTCGATTGTTGACGGCGTTATCACGGCAAACAAAGCCGGCGAAGGCGTTATCACGGGTACGACGGAATACGGTGGGGAAGCAATCACGATTTCTGTTGCTGTATCGGTTGTAAAACACCAAGTTTCGTTGGAAGATAAACTGACGGTTGAAACGGCAAATGCAGAAACGATCGTTCTTCCCGAAGCGGCTTCGACGAACGTTGAAAAAGTTACGCTCGGCAAAGGCGTATTGTTTGACAGCGCAGCTGCGGTTGGCAGTATCGACGGCATGGTCGTTACGGTAGACCAAGACGCGTTGCCTTGCAAGGATTCTGAACTTGGTAAAAACAAGACGTTGACGGTTGAAACGGATACGACGGTTTACACGATCCCCGTAGACGTTTACACCATGATCATCAATACGGCAGAAGAACTCGATCAATGGCAAGAAATCGCTGCAGAAAACGCAGTAAAAGCAGGTCTTTGTATCGCAGAACAGAAAGGTATCACCTACAGCGGTTACTTCATTTTGGGCGACGATATCGAATATAACAAAGTTTGGACGCCGTATGCTCCTTTTGCAGGTAAGAAACTCAGCTTGTACGAATTGTGCTACAACAATGCGGACATTTTCGACGAAGAGGGCAAATTGAAAGACGGTGCATTCCAAGAAGACTGGGGTGCAGGTAGACAAGGCGGCTTTAAGGGTACGTTCGACGGTGACGGCCATTACATCCACGGTATGGAAACGCAAGGCGATTACAGCGGCTTTATCATCACGATGGGTATCGGCGGTATCATTAAGAACGTAGCGTTCACGGGCGCGAAAATCGGTACGAACGGTGGTTTGGTTGCAAACCGCGGTAACGGTACGCTTGAAAACATTTTCGTTCAAGTAGACGCAATGGAAAGCGGCTCTGGCGCTTCGTTCTACACGCACGTTGTTATTAGAGACGGTAACCAAGCGGAAAGATATTACAACAATATCGTTGTAGATTTGTCTAAGATTGATTTTGCGAACATGCAATACGCATTCGTAATGGACAGCGCGTCAGCGTCCTCCAACGGTATTTACGTAATCGGTGCAGAAGACGCATTGTTTGCAAGAGGTGTTGCTGGTTGGACGGAAGGTTCCGATGACAACGGTTCTTGGACGGAATCGCAAGCTTGCGTATTCTGGCACTTCCTTGAAGGCGACGACGTCGGCGGCTCGTTTGCAACTGCAGCAGACCTTCTTGCTGACGAAGCACATGCAACCCTTATCAACGCTTGGGATAGCAACATGTGGACGATTACGGATAACGTTGTAATTGCGAAGTCCGTTGCGGAAGCATATACGCAAGCAATTGCAATCGAAAACGAAGGAACGAGCATCAACGCAGGCACTTCGCTCACGATAACGACGAACGTAAACAAAGCATACGTTAGCCTTGCATTGAAAGAAGAAGTAGAAGGCGTTTCTGTTAACAATAAAGTAATTTCCGTTGCAGAAGACGTAGCAATCGGCACGAAGTTCACGGTAGTGGTAACGTCCCTTTTGGACGGCACGACCGCAGAAATGGAATTCACGTCTGCTCCGAAGATTGTAGCATTGGAATACACGACGACGGTTGAAACGAGCGTGGATACGACGATGGAATTGCCTACCGATTTGGAAGGCGACATTAGCAAAGTTACCATCGGTTCGGTTGTTGTATACGACGCAGCAAACGCTATCGGTAGCCTTGAAGGCAATGTGCTTACGTTAGGCGCGAAACCCGTACAGATGTCCGACCTCGGCGACGGCGTTGCTATGACGATTGAAACGAGCTTGGCAAAATATGAAATGTTCATCAGCGTTTACACGATGATTATTGACAGCGCAGAAGAGCTTGATCAATGGTACTCCGTTGCAGCGGACAACGCATTGGCGGCAGGTTTGAATATCGAAGCGCAGAAAGGCTTCACGCAGAGCGGTTACTTCGTACTCGGCGCGGATATCGAATACAACAAGATTTGGACGCATATCCCGTTCGGCAACCGTTGGGCACAGTGCTATAACAACGTAGGTATTTGGGTTGACGGCGTTAAAGACGGTACGTTGCTTCCCGGTGCAATCCAAGAAGATTGGGGCGCAGGCGACAAGGGTGGTTTCCACGGTGTATTCGACGGTAAGGGTTATGCAATTAAAGGCCTTGAACTGAAGGGCGAATACGCTGGCTTCATCGGCACGATGGGTAGAAACGGCGTTTTGAAGAACGTTGCGTTTACCGATTTGAAACTTGGTCAAAAGACTGGTCTTGTTGAACGTGGTGGCAAAGGCGGTTTTGTAGAAAACGTATACATTGAACTCGATTCGATTGAAAGCGGTACGGGTCCTAACGATATGACGAAACTTATGACGCAACACGGTAATACGAAGCTTACGAACGTTATCGTCAACGTAACGGAATGCGACTTCACGGGCGTAGAATACGTATACCTTTTGAATTGTTGCTATAACGAAGCGGACAATATCTACGTAATCGACAGAGATTATATTGCAGACATTAAGACGGACTTCAATACGGATACGGGTGCGACTGCATTCTGGCATTTCAACCCCTACAACGACAACGATACGGGTGCAAAATTTGCAACGGTAGACGGTTTGTTGGCAGACGAAACGCACGGCGCGGTTGTTTCTGCGTTCGGCGGCTACTGGTCGGTAGTAGATGGCAAGTTGTACTTCGGTGACGAAGAAGTCGTTACGGCTCCTGTAAAAGAATTCGACTTGACCGAATACAAGACGGATATTGACAAGAAAGTTACGTTGGAAAACGGTAACTTCACGGAAGGCAGCGTTTGGTCGGTTTCCATCAACGGCGGCGAAGCAATCGAATACACGGTTACCGAAGCTGGCAAGGCAACGCTTACGGTAGATCCTGCTACGATGAACAGCTATCAAGCAAAAGTATTGTTCAGCAATGACGACATGGTACTTTCGTTCAGCAACGTTATCGCAGTAACGTACATTACGGACGTTGCAGGCTTGAAAGCAATCGGTATGGGTGAAAACAACGTTACGGCAACCGATAACCTCAAGGGCTATTACGCGCTTGCAAACAACATTACCTTTGAACATGCAGAAGATTATTCTGACGTAATCGCGGCAGGTTACCATAAGGCAGGCGGCACGAGCTATCAGCACTTGTGGGCATTCCAAGGCGTATTCGACGGCAACGGTTATACCATTGACAATATGCGTGTTTCCGACGGCGGTATGTTCGGTTATATGGAAAACGCAACGGTTAAGAACCTTAAATTGACCAACGTACACCTTCTTGACAGCGTTCCTTCTAGTATTTCCAAACAAGGCGGCGGCTACGCGGCTATCCTTGCATACTATACCAGCAATACGACGTTTGACGGTGTTGAAATGACGATTGCAAGCTCTCCTGCAAGTATTTGGACGTGGAAGAGAGACGGTTTGTTTACGGTTGATTCCAGCGGTTCGGCAACCTATCGCAATATTACGGTAGACGCAAGCTACGTAGAATTGAAGACGCTGCTTGGTATCAAACACAGCGTAAACAACGTATACGAAAACGTTACGATTAAAGCGGCTAGCTACGCGGCAATCGGTTACACGGCTGACTCGTACGGTGCAGGCGGCGTTCAGAATACGACGGCAATGATAACGGAATTCCCTGCAGGTATCACCTATGAACAGGTGGCACATGCGGTTATCCCCAACAATCCTATGAATGCATCTATGTCCAAATTGTCGGCTTATACGGGCGACGTAACGGCACTCGGCTTTGCAGAAGGTTCCTACGTATTTGCAATCGAAAATACAAACCTCTGGAACGATAGAATTATTATCCCTGCAGATTCCGATAATTACGACTACGTAGAATTTGACGTTGTGCTTACGGCGGATATCACGGCGTTTACGGCTTGGCCTTCCAACGGCAACAACACGCAAGGTAGCTTCAGTATCTACGGCTCGCAGATGCAAACCAGCGACAGCTTGGTAAGAACGGTTCAGGTATTCGATAAAGACGGCAATACCATGGAACAACAATACACCAGCGGTTTCAAGGCAAATACGTTGTACACGGTTCGCGTATGCTTTACCAAGAACGAAACGGTGAAATACTTACACTTTGGTACGAGTACGACGCAGACCTACTACGTAAGCAATGCAAGATGGGGCACGTTCGGTACGCAGAACAACGTATATACTTATGCAGATGGTAAACTTCTTGCAAACTATGCAGGCGACGTAACGGCGCTTGGCTTTGAAGAAGGTTCTGTCGTAACGCAGACAACGATTACCGACGGTTGGGCTAGCCGCGTAAGAGTAGACGGTAGCATTAAGTACGACTACGTAGACGTGAAATTCTCGTACACGGGCGACCGTCAGGTATTCTCGCTCTGCGTATGGATGTATGGTATCGATTCGAGGGTTCTTACCGGCAACTACAGCGTTTCTGCAACGGGCGGTTCGGCGGCTAACGGTGCTAGCGAAAGAACGGTTCAAATCCTTGGCGCAGACGGCAATGCAGTTGAAGCGATGACGGCGAACACGGTATACACCTTGCGCGTATATCTCAACGGCGATGCATCTTCGTTTGCGGTAAGTACGTTTGATACCAGTGCAGAAAGCACGGCAATCCTTAACTTCGGCGATATTACCTACGGTAACAACGCATAAGTAAGGAAAATGCAATAAAATCGAATAATTCGGTTTAGCAAAACATGGGGTTGGGCAATCATGCCCAACCCTTTTGTTTTGCCCTATAAACAACTCCACGCCTGTCATTGCGAGGAAACAACGTTGACGAAGCAATCTCATGACAGAAAGAGATTGCCACGCTCCGCTCGCCTTTATTCCCCTTGCCTTCCCCTGTGGGGGGAAGAGGGACCGCTTGCGGTGGATGAGGTGTAAAAAATAACAATTTCTCACAAAAACCAAATCGAAAAACAAAAGCATACACATCTCAAATGCAATTTTACAGCATATATTTGCAATTCCTTTCAATGACAATCTTGACGGTATATGTTATAATAAATAATGGTTTTAAGTAGAAAAGTTTCTTTTCCCTATTTACAAATCAGTTTTTTTATGATATAATAATGAAAATATATTAAAAAGGAATTTTTTAGACGATTATGAACAAAATTTTAACGTTAAAAAATGGTTGGACAATGCAATATCAGGGCAAGAAGTTCGCGGCGAACGTTCCCGGCGACGTTACCTTGGATTTTTATCATAACGGCCTTATCAAAGACCCGTATTACGGGCTGAACCACCGCGATTTGCGTTGGATTGCAGACAGCGATTTTATATATGAAAACGAGTTTGTTTTGCCCCAAGATATCCTTTCTTCCGAGGAAATCTTGCTGGAATTCGATGGTATTGATACGTTTGCGGAAATTTATTGTAACGATACCTTGCTCGGCTATTGCGACAATATGTTTTTGCAGTACGTTTATTCTATTAAAAACCTTGTCAAAGCGGGTAAAAACGTTTTGCGCGTAAAACTCCTTTCCACGACCAAGAAAATGGAACAAATCGACGATAGGGGCTATTTTGGCACGTTCAACGTAAAACGTCTGTTTATCCGCAAGGCGCAATGCCACTTTGGTTGGGACTGGGCGCCCGATATGCCCGGTTACGGTATTTGGGGTGACGTGCGTATTAAGGGTGTACGCAAAAACCGCATGGTAGACGTATCCTACAAGACCTATAACGATGGCAACGTGTCGTTCTTTGTCGATCTCAATTATACGACGCGTATTCAGGTGGATTCCAACGGCAACCCGATTGAAGCACGTAAAAATTACGATGACAATATCTTGCGCTATACCGTAGCAATTCGCCCCGACGAAGAAATTTCGGAGGAAAACAGCAAGGTTTACGAATATAAAATTACGGGCAGAAAGAATTTTGTCAACGTTTGCGTTGAAAACCCGCAACTTTGGTGGCCTTTGGGTTATGGCGAACACCCCTTGTATGCGTACAAGGTAGAGCTTGTCTGCGGCGGCGAAGTCGTAGATGAACGCCACGGTAATTTGGCGTTTAGAACGGTGGAGCTTTCGCAAAAACCCGTCGACGAACAAACTATGGGCTATAAAATCCTCATCAACGGCAAAGAAGTGTTCGTGAAAGGCTCTAACTGGGTGCCTGCGGAATGCTTTACCGGTTCGATTACGGATGATAAATACGATAGACTCACCGACCAAGCGGTAGAGGGCAATTTTAATATGCTCCGCGTTTGGGGTGGCGGTATTTACGAAAAGGACGTTTTCTACGACTTGTGCGATAAAAAGGGTTTGATGGTATGGCAGGATTTGATGCTTGCCTGTGGGGATATTCCCGAAGACGACCCTGCGTTCGTGGAAAACATGAAAAAGGAAGTGGAATATCAAATCAAGCGTTTGAGAAATCACCCCTCCGTCGTGTACTGGTGCGGCGGTAACGAAAAAACGGGTACGTACGGTTTGATGGTCTGCCACGGCGACTATTTTGTAGACGTTGTATTGCGCGGCTTGGTAACGAACTTGGACGACACCCGTCCTTTCGCTCGTCAAAGCCCTTGCGCGTTCACGGACGTTGGCAACGACAAGACGTCGGGCGAATCGCACGCGGGCAGTTTCGAGGCTGCGCTTTCCGCGGGGATTGAAAATTACCGCGAGTGCGTTAGCGGTACGGACGTTCCGTTTATTTCCGAGTGCGCTATCATGGGGCCTTGCTCGCTGGAAAGCCTTTCCAAGATTTTCCCCGAAGACAAGCTGTGGCCTATGAACGAATATTGGGACGACCGATTGATGGACAATCCGTACGCTGCTATTTTGATGACGTTTGCAAAGCGAGAAAATTATTATGCAAGCAGACTTTACGGCGAAAGCGCAAATGCCCGTCAATTTATTGCAAAGGGTATGACGGTACACGCAGAGGCGTTGCGTGCAGAAATCGAATATGCGCGCGCTAACAAAGCGCGTTGCGGCGGTTTTATGAATTGGATGTATTCGGAAATTTGGCCGTCGGCGACGTGGTCGGTTATCGATTACTACTGCGAGCCCAAACAGGCGTATTATCAGATGAAGAACAGCTATGCGCCCGTACTGCTCACGTTTGTACAAAAGAAGGGGGGAGTGACCGCGTTGACGCTGGTAAACGACACCTACCAGGCAATCGATACGACGGTGGAATACGGCGTAAAAACGCTTAGCGGTGAGGTCGTTTGGTCGAAGAAAGCGGCGCTGTCCGTAGGCGAAAACGGCGTGGCGCAGACGGAAGTTTGCGGTGAAATCGCTCTGCCGAATACCTATTTGTATGCAGAATGCGTGGTAAACGGCGAAAAGATTGTCAACGTATATTCCTACGATATGTGGCATACCTGCAAATTTGCCAGCGATTATACGTATAGCGTCAAGGAAACGGAATGCGGTTTGGCGGTGACGATCAAGGCAAACGCGTTTGTAAAGGCGCTCACGTTGCGCTTGCCTGACAATTACAAATACACCTATTCGGACAACTATTTTGAAATGCAAGCGGGCGAAGAAAAGACGGTGTATATTTGCGGCGACGGCGCAAAGGCGGACGGTTTGGAAGTAACCGACTTTGCAAAGGAGATCGTACATGCGTGATTTAATCGGTAAAAAACTGAACAACGTAGAATTTATCGAACGTGACGGCAAGACGTACGGAAAGCTGCAAAACAGCGGCGTTTCCATGGAATACGAAGTCAAACCCGTGACCTTACACAAACCTGTCGAGGCGGTCTTGATGGATTTGGACGGCACGACGGTAACGAGCGAAGAATTTTGGATTTACATTATCGAACGCACGATGCAAGAACTCGTTTCGGATATGAGTTTTAAGCTGGAAGAGGCAGACGTACCTTTCGTTTCGGGCTTTACGACCGCCGATCACCTGCAATATTGCATAAACAAATATTACCCCAACGAAGATTTGGGCAAGGCGATTGAAATCTATCACAAGGTCGCAAAAGCCGAACTGGACGAGATTTTGGAAGGTCGCGGCAAGGTAGAGGCGTTCAAACCCACCGAGAGATTGAAAGAGTTTTTATACGAGCTGAAACGCCGCGGTATCAAAATTGGCTTGGTAACGAGCGGCTTGGATTATAAAGCAATCCCCGAGATCGTGGCGGTATTCCGCACGCTCGGTATGGGCGATCCGTTGAAATTTTACGACGCAATCATCACGGGCGGTCACAGAAAGGACACGCACGAATACGGTTCGCTCGGCGAAATTGCGGCGAAACCCCATCCTTGGGTGTATACCGAAGTGGCGTACATGGGCTTAAAGATTAAAAACCCCGAAAACGTTATCGGTATTGAAGATTCGGCGGCAGGGGTGATGGCACTCCGTTTTGCAGGATTCCCTGTATTTGGGTTAAACGCAGGGAATATCACCCAAAGCGGATTAGACTGCCTTTGCTATAAAAAAGTGGACACGTTGCAGGAAATCTTAGACGAGATTGAATAATATGAAAACGTTATTGCATCTGGACTATTCCTCCAAGCACACCGAAAAATTAGACGTGTATTTGCCCGACGGCGAGGATTTTACAACCGTTGTGTATTTCCATGGCGGCGGTTTGCAAGGGGGTAGCAGAAATAAAGATAATTTTGTGGAAATAGCGCATAGCTTTGTAAAAAAAGGCTATGCGTTCGTTTCCGTTGATTACCGTATGTATCCAAACGCAAAATTCCCCGATTATTTGGTGGACGCCGCGGACGCGGTTGCGTTTGTCAAAGACCGTATCCCCACGTGGGGCGGCAACGGAAAGATACTCGTTTCCGGTCAATCGGCAGGCGCATGGATGTCTTTGATGCTCTGTTTGGATAAAAAATATCTGGGCGAAGTGGGCATAGACGCTACGCAAATTGACGGTTGGATTATGGACAGCGCGCAGACGACGTCCCATTTTAACGTTTTGCAAAAGGAACGGGGAGGACACGCCTTTGCACAGCGCATTGACGAATACGCGCCCTTGTATTTTCTGGACGAAAACACGGCGTTTTCCAAAATGCTGCTGATTTTTTACGAAAAGGATATGCCGATGCGCCCCGAACAAAACATTCTGTTCTATAAAACGGTTTTGGCTTTTAATAATGCTGCCGATATCGAATACGTACAGCTTTCGGGTGGGCATTGTCATGGCTCGGAGCAAAAAGACGACGACGGCGAATACCCGTTTGTCAAAACGGCGTTTACGTGGCTTGATAACAAAGGATTGTAAAAGAAAATGAACGAATTAATAGAAATGTTAAAAAACGTAATCGTTTTCGTGTTGCTGGCGGTACCCGGTTACGTACTGGTAAAAACGAAACTGTTAAAGCAAGAACAATCGGGCGTGCTTTCCAAATTGCTGGTATACGTAGGCATGCCGTTCTTGATTTTATCGAGCATGATCGAAAAGGTAAAATTAAGCAGAGAGCTGTTTGCAACCATCGGTTTGGCGGTGGGCGTCGGCGTGGCGTTTACGCTGATTATGTTTTTTGCAACCATTCCTTTGACGGCGAAAGAGCGTCAAGAAAAAACCCGTGGCATGATGCGTTTTTGCTCCATGTTCTCCAACAACGGATTTTTGGGAATTCCTCTTGCGGCGGCGGTGTTTAAGGACCGTGCAGACGTAATGACGGTGCTGATTATTATCAATATTTTAACGAACGTTTTGATGTATACGTTGGGCATATATCTCATTTCGCGGGACAAAAAGACGATTAGTTTGAAAAAGGCGTTTTTGAACCCCGTTTTGATTGCGTTCGTAATCGGTATCGGGCTCAGCCTTTGCAATTTGCCCAAACATCTTCCCGAGGCGGTGGCATATTCGGGACATTTCCGCAACCTTGTCACCCCGATTTCCATGACGATTTTGGGTATGAAGATGGCAGGCGTACAATTCCTTTCCCTGTTCAAGTCTTGGAAGACCTATTACGTGTCGGCAATCAAGCTCGTCGTGTTCCCTGCGGTGATTATCGGCGTATTGCTGATTATCAAGGCGACGTTTGGCGGCGGTTTGGTAACCGAAGATTTTATCCTGGGCGCATTTATCAGTTTTGCAACGCCGACGGCAGGGCTTGCCTCCACGTTCTCGGATACGCACGACGGTGACACGGAAAGCGCGGTAGCATTCACGCTCGGCTCGACGATATTGTCCATTATCACGATACCTTTGCTGTATTGGGCAATTTGTCTGTTTTTCTAATATAATTATTGACGGAGAGATATTATGGACGTTTTCAAAAATGCAAAATGGATTTGGGTAGACGGCAACGTTGCGCCCGACACCTACGGCGAATTTTACGACGAATTTGTTTGGCAGGGCGAAAAAACGGTTTGCCGCATTTCGGCGGACAGCGATTATACTCTGTTTATCAACGGCAAGTACGTTGCGAGCAATCAGTACGGCGATTTTCCTTGGTATAAATCGTACGACGAAATCGACGTGACGCCCTATTTGACGAAAGGTCAAAACAAAATGGCGGTACTCGTATGGTATTTTGGGACGAGCACTTCCCATTATTACAGCGCCCCTGCAGGTTTGCTCTACGAGGTCGAAGAGGGGGGGACGGTACGCGTCCAAAGCGGCGAAAACACCCTTTCGAGATACAGCCGTGCCTACAAAAACGGCTTGAAAAAAATCGTTACCAATCAGCTTGGGTACAGCTATTTATACGACGCAACCAAAGAGGATAATTGGATAAACGGCGACCTGCAAGGCTTTACGCCTTCCGTTTGTGCGGATAAGGATTGCACGCTTGTACCTCGTCCCGTCAAAAAGGGCGAATTGCTCACGCCCAAGACGGGCAAAGTAATCAAGCAAGCAGATAAAACTTTCTATCAAATCGACCTTGGCGAAGAAGTCGTTGGGTTGCTGTCGTTCTCGCTCCGCTCTCAAACCGAACAAAAAATCACGGTTTCGTTTGGCGAACATCTGATAAAAAACGGCAGAGTCAGCCGTTTTATCCACGAGCGTGATTTCAGCGTGGAATATATCGCCAAAGCAGGTGAAAACGAATATACGAACTACATGCTCCGTTTGGGGTGCAGATATTTGGAAATTGAAAGCGAAAGCCCGATCGAGCTGCATTTCGCAAGCGTGATTCCGCAGGTATACCCTGCGACGTTCAAGGCGTTTACGGCGGAAACGCAACGTGATAAGGAAATTTACGAGCTTTGCTTAAACAGCTTGCGCCTGTGCATGATGGAACACTACGTCGATTGTCCTTGGCGTGAACAATGCCTGTATGCGTTCGATTCGCGCAACCAAATGCTGTGCGGATATTACGTCTACGCGGACGGTAATTTTGACTATGCGCGCGCAAACTTGCTCCTTATGAGTAAGGACAAGGGCGTAAGCGGACTGATGTCGATTTGCTATCCTTGCGGTTTGGAATTTGCGATTCCGTCCTTCTCGCTTTACTATGCGTTGTCGGTAAAAGAATACGTCGAACACTCGGGGGATACGTCCATTATCCAGGAAGTTTATCCTCGTATCCGTACCTTTATGGACGTGATGCTCGCGCAACGCAAAGGCGGTTTGCTTTACCGTTTTGAAGGGGAACAGAACTGGAACTTCTACGACTGGTCGCCCCATTCCGAGGGCACGCTGCATAGCGCGGACGTCGTAATCCCCGACGCACAGCTTAACGTTTTGGCGATTATGGCGCTGAACGCGACGAAACGCATCTGCGAACTCGGTGGGATAGAATATCCTTATGGCAATGCGGCGGAAGAGTTGTCTGAAAGCTTTGTCAAGGCGTTCTATAACGAAGAAAAGCAGGCGTTTACCGTGACGGTTGGCGGCGACGAATACGTGGAACTCGTCAACGCGTTGGCGGTTGCTTTCGGGGTTGTTTCGGGTGAAAAAGCGGAAATCATTTGCGAAAAGATTGCCAAAGAAGAATTTATTCCTTGCTCTTTGAGTATGAAATGTTTCAAGTACGACGCGCTGTTAAAAGTAAACGAAGAGAAATACCGCGACGTGATTTTGTCGGAAATCCGCAGAGATTACGGAATGATGGTAGACAGCGGCTATTCGGCGGCATGGGAAACGATTGACGGGGCGGCGGCGTTTGATAACGCGGGCAGTCTTTGCCACGGCTGGTCGGCAATCCCCGTGTATTATTATCAAAAACTGAACGTAGTGAAATAAGAGAAAAAAATCAAAAACTCGGCTTGTGAAAAGCCGATTTTTTTATTTGCGCAAAATACTTGATAAAAACAAAAAAGTGTGTTATACTAAAAAAGGCACATAAACTAAATATTTTTGAAAATGAGTAAGCTATAGGGGTATTTATACTCTGTTTTTGACATACTCCCATTATAATAATTTGCTAAAAATGCAAATTCCAAAATGGGAGTGCTCAGTCATTTTCGTTTAGTTTATGTGCCAAGTAAACGGAGTTTGCGTTTTTGTGCGTTGACTTCGGTTGGCGCACTTTTTTTATTTACACGAAAACATAGGAGGAAATGTGGGGTTAAAGGACAATATAAAAGTCCGTCGTTTTGACAGGTATTGGGAAAAACGTGGCAGAAGAGATATGTTTACCAGGGTACACCGTTATTTGCGATTACATTGCGAATTGTTGGAAGATAGCGTATATAAAGATATGTACGATTACCACCGCAATACGCTAATTGCCTATTTAAGGAAAGATACAAAGGGCAAAAAATATAGCGATAAGCAGTTGGGGGAAGTGCTTGATATATTGGCGGATATGTTTAATAAAGAATCTGTCGAATACGTAAACAAGTATAAACCGTTGGTGAAATTATTGTATAATCATTGGAAAAAAGACCCAAACAGAATAAGAGAAATCCGTATTTGATAGGATACTTTTCTGTCACATAAAAACTCTATAAAACGCCCTTTCGGGGCGTTTTTTTGTTTGCTTTTGCGCATACTGCCATCAATGAAAACTATTTTGAAAGAGGCGGAAAATTTACAAAAGACGATTGTAAACCACAGACGGTATCTGCACCAACACGCCGAGGTGGGCTTTGATTTGCCGAAAACGTATGCCTACGTGGAAAAGGTTTTGTCCGATTTAGGGTATACGCCCAAAAAATGCGGTCGGGCAGGGCTAATTGCAACGTTGGGCAACCCTAAAAGTAAACCCGTCGTTTTGCTCCGCGCGGATATGGATGGCTTGCCGATTGCGGAAAAATCGGGCGAGTCGTTTGCCTGCAAAACAGGGAATATGCACGCCTGCGGACACGATTTGCATACGGCGATGCTGCTCGGCGCGGCGGAACTTCTCAAAAAACGAGAAAGGGACTTAAAAGGCTGTATAAAGCTCCTTTTTCAACCTGCCGAGGAAATACTCGAAGGAGCGGAAGATTGCCTAAAAAACGGCGTTTTAGACGCTCCTGCGCCCGATTGCGCCGTTATGTTGCATGCGCTTACCGATTTACCGATAAAATCGGGTACGCTCTTTGTGTCGTCCGCAGGCGTCAGCGCGCCTGCCGCTGATTTTTTCCGTATCACGGTACAGGGCAAGGGCTGTCACGGCTCAACGCCGTGGAAAGGGGTGGACGCGCTCAGCGCAGGGGCGTATATTTTGTTGGCGTTGCAAACGCTCGCTGCGCGCGAAATCCCTGCGAGTGCGGCGGCGGTGTTGACGGTGGGCAGTTTGCAGGCTGGACGGGCAGGCAACGCCATCGCCGACCAAGCGGTGCTACACGGGACGTTGCGGACGTTTGATGAAGAAACGCGCGCGCAAATCAAAACGCGGATAAAAGAGATTGCGCGTACGCAGGCAAAGGCGTTCCGCGCGACGGCAAAAACGGAATTTTCGGGCGGCTGTCCCACCCTCGTCAACGACGGCTGCGTTTCCGATTTTGCCTATCGGGTTGCCAAAGCGTTATGCGGCGAAAAGCGCGTGTTTACGTCTGCACAGTTGGGGGGCAACGAAGTGGGGAAAACGAGCGGCGGCTCAGAAGATTTTGCCTATATATGCCACGCCGTTCCGTCCGTGATGGTAGGGCTTGCGGCAGGGGAGCGCGCAAAGGGTTACGGGTATCCTTTACACCATGCCAAGGTTCGTTTTGACGAGGACGCTTTGCCCGTCGGCGCGGCGTTTTTGGCGGCGTTTGCGCTGTCGGCAAAATAAAAAAGCACGTACGCTGTGTCAGCATACGCGCTTTCGTTTATATGTAATCGTTATTCTTGCGTGGTATTTTCTTGATTTTCCACGGGAGAAACAGGGGGAACGGGTACGGGATCCGTGATCCGTGCATGACGGTGGAAGAGTCCGTGTCTGTTCTTGTTCTTGGCGTGTTCGTGTCTGGCACTCGTCTTTCCCTCGGGGTTGATGTCGCCCGCTTTCGTCAAGGCAATCTTGGTCAGCATAGGTCCAATCAACTCGTAAACCAAAACGGCAAACAGCGTGATTTGCAAAATCAACGCGCCGTCTGCCCCGAACGTATCGCTTGCAATACGTGCCATACCGAGGGCTACGCCCGCCTGAGGCAGGAGGGTAACGCCAAGATATTTGACGATATTATCGTCGCACTTCGCCATTTTCGAACTAACGTACGCACCGCTGTATTTACCTGCCGAACGGCTGAGGATATAAACGATACCGATTAATACAATCCAACCGCTCTTGAATACTTTCAAATCGAGTTCCGCGCCGCTGATTACGAAGAACAGAATAAACAAAGGCGCGGTCCAACGGTCCACTCTGTCCATTAATTCCTCGGAAAAATCGCACACGTTGCAGAAAACCGTACCCAGCATCATACAGGTCAAAAGGTTGGAAAATCCGATATGTACGTTGCCGATATGAAATTCTAACATGGACAGCCCGATGGTCAGCAGAACGAACGCAACGGACATAGACAAACGTTTGGAACGGGAGTGAAAAAACCGCTCGCAGAAATTAAACAGGAAACCCATCAGCGCGCCCAAACCAAGGGAGCAAACGATTTCGAGCAAAGGTTCTACGGCGATATCCACAGCGTTTATCGCACCTGCGCTTAACGCTTTTGCAATGCCGAACGAAACGGAGAAGAGTACCAAACCGACTGCGTCGTCCAATGCAACGACGGGCAGCAAGATATCCGTCAAAGGGCCTTTTGCCTTATACTGTTTTACGACCATGAGGGTTGCCGCGGGGGCGGTTGCCGAGGCGATTGCGCCCAAGACAAGGGCAGCCTCCAACGACAAAATACCGTCGGGTAATACAAAGTACAAAATGACGAGGATTGCGTCTACGACGAGGGTAGTAACGACCGCCTGAAAAATGCCGACAATCGTCGCTTGCTTGCCGACTTTTTTTAATTGCGACAAACGGAATTCGTTACCGATTGAAAAGGCGATAAAGCCAAGGGCAACCTTACTGATAATCGAAAATTTTTCAATAAATTCTTCGCTGATAAAGCCAACGCCTGCGATATCGGTTTTCTCGGCAAGAAACAAACCGAGTTTACCCAAAACGAAAGGCCCGATTAAGATACCTGCAACGAGGTATGCGGTAACGGCGGGTAGCTGTAACAGCTTTGCCAAACGGGAAAGCATCAACCCCGCGATTAACGCGATAGAAAGTGCCAATAATGTGTCCATAAAAACTCCTAAAAAATGAATTCGTGGTTTATCGACAAACATTATACTACTTGCGCGTGTGAAAAGCAATCGAAAGGGGCGGTAAAATGAAAATTCTGTGAAAAAAATTTCAAAAACCCGTGTGGGTTGCGTCGGATTTGTTGACAGCCGTTACAGCTTTTTGTATAATAGTTTCTAATAAGAGAAAATATGGAAAAACAGGCGCGCATAAAAGCGTGCAAGTAAAAAGGAGAGAGGAAATATGTATCAAATTGTGAGCAAAAAATCCCTTAATCCCACGGTAACGCAGATGGAAATTCTCGCACCGTTCGTGGCGAGAAAGGCGCGCGCGGGACAGTTTATCATTTTGCGCGTGGACGAGGAGGGGGAGCGTATTCCGCTCACCGTGGCTGGATACGACAGAGAAAAAGGTACGGTAACGATTATTTTTCAAGTCGTTGGCGGCACGACCGGGTTTTTGAACCACAAAAACGCAGGGGAGTATATCGCCGATTTCGTCGGTCCTTTGGGGAAACCGACGGAGGTGGAAAACCTGAAAAAAGTATGCGTTGTTGGCGGCGGCGTCGGTTGTGCGATTGCGTTGCCCGTGGCGCGCGCTTTGCACGATTTGGGGGTGGACGTAACCGCAATCGTCGGGTTTAGAAACAAAGACCTCGTGATTTTGGAAGACGAGTTCAAATCGTACTCCAACGATTTTTATATGATGACGGACGACGGTTCGTACGGGGAAAAAGGAAACGTCTGCGTGCCTTTGAAGAGGTTGTTGGAAAAGGGCGAACGTTTTGACGAAGTCATTACGATAGGGCCGTTGATTATGATGAAATTCGTCTGTCAAACGACGAAGGAATACGGCATCAAGACGATTGCCAGCATGAACCCGATTATGATTGACGGAACGGGCATGTGCGGCTGTTGCCGTTTGACGGTGGGGGGCGAAATGAAATTTGCCTGCGTAGACGGGCCTGAATTCGACGGACACTTGATTGATTTTGATGAGGCGATGAGCCGTGCCCGCTCGTATGCTGATTTTGAAACGCACGAAAGAGAGGATGCTTGTAATCTCTTCAAAAAGGAGGTGGAATAATATGCCTCCGTTTAATATGCAACCGTTAAAGACGTCCATGCCGACGCAGGACGCAAACGTTAGAAACGGCAATTTTAGCGAAGTAGCACTCGGCTATACGGAAGAACAGGCAATCAACGAGGCGAAACGCTGTATTCGTTGTAAGCACCGCCCTTGCGTGGCGGGTTGCCCCGTCAAGGTAAAGATTCCCGAATTTATCGCCAAAGTAGCGGAAGGGGATTTTGAGGGGGCGTATCAAATTATTTCGGAAGATTCTTCTTTGCCCGCGGTATGCGGCAGAGTTTGTCCGCAGGAAAATCAATGCGAAAAGGTATGCACGCGCGGTATCAAAGCGGGCTGTGAATCGGTCGGGATTGGGAGATTAGAACGTTTCGTTGCCGATTGGCATAATACGCACGTTCAAAGCGCAACGCCTACCGTAGAGAAGAACGGACACAAGGTTGCCGTAATCGGCAGCGGCCCTGCGGGGCTTGCTTGTGCGGGCGATTTGGCAAAAATGGGGTATGACGTTACCGTATTCGAGGCTCTGCACGTAGCGGGCGGCGTACTCGTGTACGGGATTCCCGAATTCCGTTTGCCCAAATCGATTGTGGAAAAGGAAGTGGAAAATCTGAAATCGTTCGGCGTAAAAATCGAAACGAATATGGTTATCGGCAGAGTTCTCACGATTGACGAGCTGAAAACGGAATACGGCTTTGACGCCGTGTTTATCGGCAGCGGCGCAGGTCTGCCGAAGTTTATGAATATCCCTGGGGAAAGCCTAAAAGGCGTGTATTCGGCAAATGAATTTTTAACCCGCTCTAATCTGATGAAAGCGTACAAGAAAAACAGTCATACGCCCATTTATCACGGCAAGTGCGTGGCGGTTGTCGGCGGCGGAAACGTTGCCATGGACGCGGCGCGTACGGCAAAACGTTTGGGGGCGGAGGTGCATATCGTATATCGCCGAGGCGAGGACGAATTACCTGCTCGTCGGGAAGAGGTTGAACACGCTAAGGAAGAGGGAATTATTTTCGATTTATTGACGAATCCCGTTCGGATTTTGGCGACGGAAACAACGGATACTCGCGACCCGTCCTACGGCTGGGTACGCGGTATGGAGTGTATTCGCATGGAACTTGGCGAGGCGGACGAAAGCGGTCGCCGCTCCCCGAAAGAGATTGTCGGCAGCGAATTTGTTTTGCCTGTGGATTGCGTAATTATGTCGCTGGGGACGTCGCCCAACCCCTTATTGAAAGCGACGACGCCTGGGTTGACGACGTTGCGCCGCGGTGAGATTGCGGTGGACGAAGTGGGTAAAACGTCGATAGAGGGCGTATATTGCGGCGGCGACGCTGCGACGGGCGCGGCGACGGTAATCAAGGCGATGGGCGCAGGCAGAGTTGCAGCAAAAGCAATCGACGAATATATTCGTGGTAAAAATTAAACATCAAGAGCAGTAATTCCCGATGGTAACAATAGTAATTATATAGGAAGTCAATCGTACGGCGTAGAGGCGACGGCAAGCTTGACGGACAGCGGTCTTGAAGCAAAGATGCTCACAACGGCAACATGTAAAGAATCGATACAAGGCATGCCGGAGTATGATTATGAAAGAACGACTCTGGGTGGGTACTACCTTGTGGACGGTTTTATATATGAACAGGATGAAGAGAATCCCAATTTTTATCATCAGTATCCCCAATCGGTTGACGCGGCGATAGCCGAAAGACTTTTCGGCTCGGCGGAGGTTACCTTTGGCGACGTGGTCAACGGCGTTAAAGACGCGAAGAAGAAGTTAGAAGTGTTGGAAAAGCTTGGTGTGCTGGACGCGGTTGAAGATGCATTGTTTGAAGACACGGAGTACGATGGGTTTGAGGATTTCTTCGGATACCCCGAACTGCCCGAACTTTCCGAGATTACCGAAATGTCCGAACTTTTCGCAATGTCCGCGGATTTGTTTGCCGGTATTTTCGCCAACGAATTTACGTTGGTGGAAGAAGGGGAAACCACGACGATAACGTTGGATTTGAAAGATGAAATTGACGGTATTTTCACATTTGTGGATACCTATGCCAACATAAAGTTGGGTGACTTGGTGAACGCCGTATTGGGTTCTGTGTCCGAGGGACTTACGTGGCAGGAAATCACTTCGGAGATCAAAGACAAGGGTGACGTTTATACCGTAAAATCGTTGGTGGATTCGTTGGATAGCGAGATATACCAAGCCAGTGGTTTCCGTTTGCAGGAAGTAAAAGACATTCTTCTTTCGCAAGAGGGAATTTATAGCCTGATCGAAAAAGAATACGGTTGGTTTGAGGCGGCTAGAATCCGCGCTTATTCCGTTGCGGATTTCGTAAACGATTACGGCAAGTTGACGGTAAATGAATACTTGAAAGAAAAAATGGGCCCTTCGGTTACGTTGTCTGGGCTTGTTGGCGAATGGGAAAGCTATCTTATCGAATCAAAACTGGGCGATTTGATCCCGAGCGCTAACGCTGTGTTGAGCACGATTAAGGACGTCGAAGTACATAGCTGTAACGCAACCCTCGTTTTCAACGTGAAAGACGGTAAGATTACCAGCGTGGAAAATTCCTACAACGTGAAACTTTCCATTCCTTTGGGGGAAAATCAAAAGATGACGATGGCGGAAAGCTATTCGCTCTATGCGAATAACTTTAGCAGTGAATCGCAAGAGATTGCGTTGCCTTCGGACATAACGATTGATACGTGGTGTAATGTATGTCAGGGGTTTGTAGACCAAACAGATTATTGTTATCAGTGCAAACAGTTTATCTGTGAAAGATGCCATTATTATCGTTATGGATACCATCTCTATGATTAATCAATTCTAAATAGAAAAAAGAGAAAGACGGGGCGAGAGTAAACTCTCGCTCTGTTTTTTATAAAACTAAGGAATATTGTTGACAGAAAGAGTAAAAAATGTTAAAATAAGGGTATGGATATGCAAGAAACAGCGGAATACACCGCAACGACAATGGAAAAGGCGGAAGACGTGGTGGCGGAAACGTTGCCTGAAACGACGCCGGAAATAGAAACGGAAACAGCCGAGCTTAGCGAAACGCTGTCAGAATCGGTAGCGCAGACGCAAGAAAAAGGCAAAGTGCCTTTTTTAGAAAAAATCAGTGCGTTTTTTGATAGAAATTTTGTGCCGATTTTGACCTGGATTATCGTACTTGGGTTGTATTTTTTTATGTCCTGGGTATATAAGGTGTATCCGTTTTCTAAAAATTATACGGCGGCAAGCTACGATTATTCGGCGCAGATTTGCCCGTTTTTTGAGCATATATTCGACGTCTTAAAAGGGAAATCCTCGCTGACGTACAGTTATTCGATTATGGGCGGCGCGGACGTAACGGGTATGTTTTTATATACGTTCGTCAGTCCGTTTAGCTTGCTGTTTTTGGTATGCGGCGAGGGGAACGCCGTGTATGCGGCGACGTTCGTCGTCGGGTTTAAGGTGGCGACGATAGGGCTTTCTGGCGCTTGGTTCGCAAGAAAACTGTTTAAGAATATTCCCGATTACCTTTGCGTGGTTATCGGCTTGCTGTACGCGTTTTGCGGCTATGCGTTCGTGGCGAGTACCTTTATTGCATGGCTCGATTTGCTCATATATCTGCCTTTCTGCGTAGGGGCGTTCTATCGTTTTGTAAAAACGGGCAGTTTTTGGCTGTTTTCCGTTTTGGTTGCGTGCTGTATCTATGCGCACTTTTCCATTGCCAGTTTTGCCCTGTTTATCGTCTTCCCTGCACTGATTGCGTATGCGCTGTTTTGCGTGGAAAAGGAAAACAGATATAAATTTATTACCCGTCTTTGTTTGGCGTTTGTGTTGGCGGTCTTGATTGCGTTGCCCATTTTAGTGCCCGCGTTGGTTGCCTTTTTGCGTAGCAGCCGCGGCGGTGGACTGTTCGATAGGATATGGTATGGGTTTGATACGGAAACGTGGAAATTTACCAACAAGATTCCAGGGCAAAGCCAAACCTATACGCAACGCTATGAAGAATATTTCTTTAAGAAAATTTCGTATATTATTGCGGACGCGGCGTTTGTAGCGCTGACGGTGGCTTGGTTTTTCCGCAACGGTTTGGAAAAACCGATGGCGAAATTTATGCTCACGGCAGGGATATTGACGCTGATACCTGTGGTGGTGGACGAATCTATGTTACTACTCAATATGGGTTCGTACTTTTCCTATTCGTTGCGATTTGGCTTTTTGAACGCCTTGTATTTTATGGGCGGCGCATGCCTTTGCTTGGACGAATTATGCTATAAAAAAGACCGTGCGTACGACGGTGGATTGTTGTGTGTAAATACGACTGAAACGGACGTCGCAGGCGTGGAAGACGTCGCATGCGTAACGGAAGAAATGGGGCAAAACCCCGCACCCGTGTCGCAATCAAGCGAAGAAACAAAGGTGGAAAAGGTTGCGCGCACCGTTATTTCCAAAACCAAGATAACCCTGTGGAAAGCCGTGATAATCGGGATAGGTGCAATTGCGATTGCCGCAATGGCACTGTTGGGCTTTTTTAGCTGGTTTATTAACAGCGATACGCCCTCGGGAAATAATTTTTACAGCAAATACAAGCATTTGGATATCGTATACAATTTGCGCAACACGCCCGGCTCATACGCGCATTCTTTGGGCGGTGCAGAGCTGATTATTATTCCGTTCTTTATTGTTTGCCTTTTGTTGCTGTTAGGCGGTTGGCTGATTTCCGGTAAAAAAGTTTCCGTGCGTATCCTGTCGCAAATATTGACGGTGCTCCTTAGCGTGCAGACAGTATTTAACTGCGGATTGATGGTAGAGGGCAACCGTTCTACGCAACACAAAGCGTTGGAAGATTATAAAAAAATGTCGGCGGTGATCTCTGCGCAGGACGATGGGTATTACCGAACGAAAGACCACGGAAGATTGTATTATAACGATCAGAAAAACGTGCTTTTGCAGGACGTATGGTCGGCTTGCGTCGCGTTTCCCGGGGAAACGAACTCGTTTACCGTGTTCTCGTCCATTATCGACGCGGACAATTACGAATGCAGACGATTGTTCGGATATCAGGGTGGGAGTGCAAGTTTTAAAGGTCAATTTGATTTTGGCGCGTCCAATCGCGCGGATTATTTCGCGGATTCGTTTATGGGCTATAAATATATTTATTTGCCTAATAATGAAAGGCAGAAAGACGAAAACGGGAATGAGATCGGCGATAAAAAATTGCAAACCAAGGTTTTGTTTGAAAAGGAATATCTGGACAAAGGATATATGACCAAGGTTTTGAATGAAAAGGGCGAGCACGTACAGGCGGGCGGACGGTTTGCGTACGAAAACAAGGCGGTGTTCCCGCTTGGATACCGCGTGAGCGGCGAACCGTATAAGTTCGTAAAACCGAACCCGAACGTGTTGGCGCAAGGGGAAATGTATTACAGTAACTACCGCGCGGAAAATATTGCGGCACTGTACGAATTTTTGCGGGGCAAAAAGTTGACGCCCGAAACGAACGATACGGACAAAACTTTTACGCAATACGTTTCTTTGGACGACGTGGTAGAGCTCAGCGAATATTTGCATGGCAAAGCGGCGGACGTAGAGGTCGGCGCTGGTGAAATTACGGCGACGGTTACGGCGGAAGAGGACGGCGAATATCTGTTCTTGAATTTCGTGGCGTCTAAGGGCTATACCGTGACCGTGAACGGTAAAAAGGCAG
>JAZNXZ010000133.1:0-9463 GCA_045594165.1 Candidatus Scatosoma sp. | reverse complement strand
TGCGAAATGCGCGCGTCTTCCGTCAAAATATTCAAAATATCCTT
Source organism: Candidatus Scatosoma sp. (assembly GCA_045594165.1). Lineage (GTDB taxonomy): Bacteria > Bacillota > Clostridia > Christensenellales > Borkfalkiaceae > Scatosoma. The sequence goes on along the minus strand of JAZNXZ010000133.1, from coordinate 9,419 downwards.
TTCCAAAGCCGTCATAATTTCTATGCTCCTTTGTTATTTTTACAGTACGTTTTCTAAAAAATATTTTCTAAAAACAGGTGGTCATAGCCCAAACTTTCCACAAAATCCCGCCCGACGAATTTTACGTGATTGAACTTCGCAAAATTAAACACGTGCGTTTTGGTCAGTACGGGAGTGGGAATATCCAACTCATGACAAATCTCGGTGAGGTAATCAAAAAAATGCGAATAGGTCAGCTTTTCGGGGTTTTCGTATACGAACTGTTTTTTGATATGTCCGTCCGTCATCAGCTTTGCCCAAATACGCATTTTCTCCCCTCCTCCGTGATACTATACGCAATATTATACACGTTTCCTTGCAAAAAGTAAACCGTTTTTACCGTTTTTTCAAATTTTAGCATATCCGCGCATAGCGCAGAATAGAGTATGATACAAAGCGTTGCGCCAACCAACGGTGCACACCTTGCCTCCGCTGTGAAAGAATTTTTTACAAAACCCGTCAAAAAAAGGCGTTTTTGCTGAAATTTCGGCAGACATAGGCAAGTAAAATGGAGTAAAGCATGGCTAAACACAGCGACCAAAAACGGTTTTCTTACGGATTGGCAATCACCGCCGTGATTTTATGCGCAATCATCGGTATGCTATCCACCGTCCTCTACGGCGTGCGCAAAGCGCAAGACTCCGCAATGCAGGCGGCGGCAAACCGTTCTTTGCCCATCTATTCGGTGGAAACGGAGGAAAAGAAAATCGCCATCAGTTTCGACTGCGCTTGGGGGGTGGATTACACCGATACGTTGCTCGACGTCATGGCGAAAAACGACGTACGCTGTACCTTTTTCGCCGTACAGTTTTGGGTGGAAAAGTACCCCGAATACGTAGAAAAAATCGTCGCTGCAGGACACGAAATAGGCACGCACAGCCGCACGCATCCCTATATGAGCAAGCTTTCCGAAACGCAAATTCGGGACGAATTGACGACCTCCTCCGCCGCCATCGAAAAGCTGACGGGACAAAAGGTAACGCTGTTCCGTCCCCCGTACGGAGATTATAACAATTTGCTGATTGATACCTGCAAGGACATGGGCTTGTACCCGATTCAATGGGACGTGGACTCTCTCGATTGGAAAAACTTATCCGCCACCGAAATTGCCATGCGGATTATCAACGGCGCGAAAAACGGCTCGATTATTCTCTGCCATAACAACGGATTGCATACGGCGGAGGCGTTGCCTTTAATCTTTTCCACGCTCAAAAATCGCGGCTTTACGTTCGTGCCGATTGGGGAATTGATTTACCGCGAAAATTATACAATCGACCACAACGGCAGACAGCACCAAAACGCCTAATTTCCCCTATTCAACGCGACACGTCTTAGGACGTTTGATAAAAAAAGAAAAAATACGTTTGGAGGTTTCTAATGAATTACGTTACGGAAAAAAATAATAAGGTTTACGTTGCAGGCGAAATTGTGAGCGACGCCAAGTTCTCTCACGAAGTATACGGCGAGGGCTTTTACGAGTTTTACGTTCGGGTAATGCGGCTTTCGGGGCAGGCGGATATCTTGCCTGTGACTTTGAGCGAACGGCTGATCCAAGGCGGTATGCTCGGCAAAGGAAAAAGCATTTTTGCTTTGGGGCAATTCCGCAGTTATAACAAGATAGAAAACGGCAAATCGCGCTTGATGCTCACCGTTTTCGTACGGGAGCTTTTGGAGGAAATCCCCGACAAAAATCCCAACAGCATCTTGCTTAGCGGTTACATTTGCAAACCGCCCATCTACCGCACTACGCCGTTCAACCGCGAAATTGCGGACGTGCTTGTCGCCGTGAACCGCGCGTACAATAAATCCGATTATATCCCCTGCATTGCTTGGGGACGGAACGCGCGCTTTGTGAAAAATTTGACCGTCGGCGACAAAATCGCCATTTCGGGTAGAATACAGAGCCGCGAATATCAGAAAAAACTGTCTGAGACGGAAATGAAAACCATGACGGCGTACGAGGTGTCCGTTTCCAAATTGGCTGCGTTCGATTCGGCGGAAGAATTCGACATCGACAGCGAATTTGATTTGTATTCTCTGCAAAGCAAAAACGAAAGCGTTGCAACGGGCGCGGAATATTAAGCGTGTTTCTCATTTTAAGGCGGCTTGCATGCCGTCTTTTTTCATTACTTGACAAACGGAAAAAAGCGTGTTACACTGTTAGCACTACGATAAGGAGCATAACGGTATGCCCATTTCCAAAACCGATTTTATCCGCGGTTTACAATGCGAAAAAATGCTGTGGTTGGACGCGCACGCGCCCGAGCACAAGATTATTCCACCCGAAGTGCAGGCGAAGTTGGACGCAGGAAACGATTTTGGGGATAACGCCATGAAAATCTTCGGCGAATACGTCGAAACGACCACCTTTCGCGAAGACGGTCGGCTGTATTACGCCGCTATGATTGAGAAAACGAAAACGCTCTTAGAACAAGGACAAGAGGTGATTTGCGAGGGCGCGTTTACTTGGTACGGCAACTACTGTGCGGCGGATATTTTACGCCGAGAAAAGGACGGCTACGCCCTCTACGAAGTGAAGAACGCCTACACGGTACGCGACGAGTTTATCAAAGACCTTGGTTTTCAGCGTTTGATCCTGCGCAAATGCGGCGTCAAAATCACGTCGGCAAATTTGATTTTACGCGGCGATACGCCGCCCGAGGGAATCGAAATCCCACCGCAAACGGAAAAGACAACGGTTGTCGAATGCGACGGTTTTCCTTACAAAATCGTGGACGTATCCACCGCCGCGCGCTCTGCCGAACGTTTGGCGAGCGAGCGGATTTTCGAGCTAGGCAAACTAAAACGCAAGGACGCAGACCTGCCTCTTATCGGCGTTGGCGAGCATTGCGATTCGCCCTATCGCTGTTGGTATTACGAGTATTGCCACGGCAAAGAAAATGCATAACTTTGATAAAACGGGCGCGTGCGTCCGTTTTTTTATAAAAAGTTTGTCCGCAGCGTTCTAAATCCCCCTTTGTCCGCATACGATAAAACAGAGTAAACGCAACAAAGGAGATTGTGTATGAACGAAGAAATTGAATACGCCGAAATGTTAGAAATCCCCGTGTCCACCGTCAATGTGGTACAAAAAAAACGCCGCCGCAACCGCGCGGAAGAACGAGAAAACACACACTCGTCCCATCCGCATGCCGATAATACCCCCTCGAAAACGGACGCGTTTTTACGCGATTCGGTGATCGCACAGGTAAACGGAAAAATGGAAACGCCACAGTCCACGCCCCCTGCAGAAACGCCGCAAATCACAGCGGACGCACAACTGTTTGCGGAGGGCGCAAACAGCGAGGGTTATCTTTCGTTTGATCCCGAACCCGACCACATGCACACCGTCCGCCTGTACGCTTCGGGCGAAACACAAACGGACGAAACAGAGTTCGACGGCGACGGATACGCAACGGGTGAATATGCAAACAATAGGGGACGGTACGCGACGAACGCGCAAAAACGCCCTTCTCGCGGCTTGCGTATTCTGCTCAATACCGAACTCGCACTGGCATGTGCACTCTGCGGTGCAATCTTCTTCACGAACGTGTTTTTACCCAACAGCGCCATCAATTCCTTTTTCCGCGCCATGAACACGCCCAAAGAAGAAACTGTTGCAAAACATTATTCCGAATTTGAGCTTTCGCCGATCGTCAGTCTGCGTTCAAGCGCTGATCTCAATCTCTCGTCGACGGGCGTCCTGTCCTTTACGAACGATTGCTGCGTGTACCCTGCCGCAAACGGCACGATAAAGGAAATTGCGCGTTCAGAAGACGGTTTGTTCACTGTAAAAGTGGGCTATACCGACACGTTCACGGGGGTTTTCTACGGCTTGGACACCGTCTATTACAACGTCGGCGACGAAGTAAAAGCCAACGTTCCCGTCGGCTATACGGCAGGAAACAGCGAAGTACAAGTAACCATGTATTCGGACGGCGACCTTTTGAACTGTTTTGAGTTGACGGAGGAAAATTGCCTTGCGTGGATTGACGCAGCGGAAGAATAAACCGCAAAAACAACAAACGCTACACCATTTCACGCGCAAGCCCACACGCTTGCGCGTGTTTCGCCTGCACCCCCTTTTCCTTGCCGTAGGGATATGGTACGCGTTTACGGGGGAACTATTCCTGTTTATTCTGTCTGCGCTCGTCGCCGTGCAACACGAATGCGCCCACGCGTTCGCCGCCGCAAAATTAGGGTATAAACTCAACGCAATCGTGCTGATGCCCTTTGGCGCAGTGATCGACGGCGACCTGCGCGGCATTTCGTTAAAAGACGAAGTTTTCGTTGCCGTTTGCGGACCGCTATGCAATCTCGTTACCGCGATATTTTTCGTCGCACTTTGGTGGTTTGCCCCTACCATGTACGCGTTCACCGACACCGCTTTTTATACCTCTCTCGCGATTGCAACCGTCAATTTACTGCCGGCGTATCCCTTGGACGGGGGCAGGATTTTGAAATGCGCCCTGACGCATTTTTTCAGCAAAAACGACGTGCAAACAAGCAGAGCAGAACGCCGCGCGGAAACCGTCTGCCGAATCGTCACTTTCCTCTTTTCCGCAGCTTTTTTGATTGCCTTTGTTCGGCAATGCCTATTACGGCAACCCAACTTTACCCTGCTTGCTTTCGCCGTATTTTTAATTTTCGGGGCCATCGGCAACCGCGATAAATCGGCAAAATACGACCGCATGGATTTTTCCTGCAAAGACGTCTTGCAACGGGGCGCGGAAATCAAACGGGTAGCCATTTCCTCTGCCTGCCCCATCAAAAACGCCTTGCGCTTTTTATCCCGCGGCACTTATCTCGTTTTAGAGGTCTACGACGAGCAGGAAAATCACCTTTTCGACCTATCGCAAAACGAACTTTCCACCTATTTCCTGCTCGCAAAAAGCCCCTACACTCCTCTATCCGAGCTTTATAATCACGGCGTATCTTCGGTAAAAAAACCAAAAAAAGGTGAAAAATAAGCGCAAACTTTGTTGCCAAGGCTCTTTTTTTGTGTTATACTAGTGCCTGCGTGGTTTTTTGCTCTTTGAAAACGTCAAACGAAAAAGGGATAAAAAAATGCGAGTCCGACGATAACGAAACGCACGACGAAAGGAAAGAGCGATGAACAAACAAATCAAAAGAGAATGGTTTTTGGACCGTTATTGCGGACAGCAATTCGCCGCGTTGGTCGAAGACGGTAAATTGGCGGAATTCGATTGCGAAAAAGAACCGCGTACTTCCTGCGTAGGGAATATCTATAAGGGACAAGTCACCAACGTTCTTTCAGGCATGAACGCCGCCTTTATCAACTGCGGCTTGGAAAAAAATTGCTATCTTGCCATGGACGAAAGCTATACGGATTGCACCAAATACGACGGCGCAAGCCCTGAAAATGCGGAAAACGACAACAACCGTCCTTTGGATTTACAAATCGGAGACGAAATTATCGTGCAGGTGACCAAACCGCCGCGCGGCAACAAGGGCGCAAAAGTCACCACCCACCTTTCTTTCGTCGGAAAAACCATGATTTATCTGCCGAACACCGACTTTTTGGGGATTTCGCGAAAAATCACAGACGAACGCACGCGTGAAAATTTGCTGCTGACCGCTGAAAAAATGCGGCAATCACAAGACGAGGGCTTTATCGTCCGCACGCAAGCGCCCTTTGCCACGGAAAAACAATTAAAGGCAGAGGCGGCATTCTTGAAAAAGCTGTACGCCGAAATGCAGCAAACCGCAAAAAAAGCGCCCGTTGGCTCGGTTTTATACGAAGACGAGGATTTGCCTTTGCGTGTTTTGCGCGATTCGTATGGGGAAGACATTTCTGCTTTCCACGTCGGAGATAAAGAGTTGTACGATAGGCTGTTGCGCCTTGTGAAACTCCGCCGCGATATCCCTGCAAGAAAATTGATTTTTTATCAAGGCAACCGTTCTATGTTGCGCGAATACGGCATCACGCCCCTGATTTACGATGCGGCAAGCCCCATCGTGCCTTTGGAAAACGGCGGCTCTATCGTCATTGAACATACCGAAGCGCTGACCGTCGTGGACGTGAACACGGGCAGCTACGTCGGAAAAAATAATTTGGAAGAAACGGTGTTTGCCGTCAATCTTGCCGCCGCAAAAGAGATTGCAAGACAGGTACGCCTGCGCAATATCGGCGGTATCGTCGTTGTGGATTTTATCGATATGGTCGACGAAGAGCATAAACAAGCGGTGACCGAAACCTTAAAAGAGGCGCTTTCTTTCGACCGCGCAAAGTGCAACGTGTTGCCCATGAGCGAACTTTGCATTTCGCAATTTACCCGAAAACGTCTTGGGCACGACGCCCACTCTTATCTGGTAAAGCCTTGCGAACATTGTAAAGGCATCGGCGACGTGCACGACGACATTTTCGTTATTACCCGTCTGCGTGCCGACGTATTGGATTGCTTTGCCAAAGGCTCTGCTACCGTCGTGATCGAGCTGAATGAAAAGATTATGGCGCAAATTTTCGACCAAAAACTTTTCGCAAAAGAGCTAAACGGGCGTTGGAAAGACAAACGACTTTATTTCGTGCCCCATAAAACGTATAAAGAAGATTACTTCACCGTACGCGGGGAAGACGGCATTTCCCTCTTACCTGAAAAAGCAAAACTTCTTCAATAGAAAATCCCCGTCCGAAAGTCATCTTTCGGACGGTTTTTTATATTCCCCCCCCTATACGTATCCCAATGAATTCCGTTTTTGCTTTTTCTGAGGAATAAAAACGGCATATTTTTACAGCGCGCACGCCCTTTTATTTTTTCGATTTCCGTTAAAAACGCTTTACAATGCAAAAATAAAATGTTATAATATGCGCGTATGGCTTTATTTATAATGTATACGCGTATGACACGCGCGACGCGCATACGGTAAGGCAATTGCAACGACGAAAGTAAAAAGTGATGTAAGGAGAATACAATGGACAAGAACGTTCAAAAAGAAGAAGGCATCAGTTTAATGGACATCGTGCGTCTTCTTTTAAGCAAAATCAAGCTTTTGATTTTGGTTGTGATCATCGGCGGCTTTATCGGCGGCTGTTTTTCGGTTTGGCAGACGAAAGACGTAAAATATTACGGTTCGCAAATTCGTTTCTACGTTAACCCCGAAAACCCCACCATGTCCGCAGACGGCAGTGGTTTGAATACCAGCGGCAGCGAATACGGCGTATACGGTGCGTACGGCGAGCATATCATGGATAACATGATAAAGTTGCTCAATGAAGACGCGTTCGCGGAAGAAATGCTTCTGCGTCACCAGCTTCGCAGTGATGCCGCAAAAGATTTCAACGATGAGGAACAGGCTCTCTATAAATATTTGCCCATGAAGGATTTTTGGACAAATGAAACGGAGTCTGCAGCCGAGCTTAATAAGGCAATCGATGATGCTATTCCTTACGTACAAGAAATTATCGCTGCGGAACGAGCTTTGTTGGCAGCACAGAAAAACTACCTTTCGGCAATTAGCGTATACAGTACCGCAATGGACGAATTGGACTATGCTTGGGGCAAAGCTTTCCCCGGTCCCGACAGCGTCTTCGACGAAGTAAAATATTCCAAACTTACGGCAGAAGAATTGGCTAAATATCCTGAATTGGTGGAAGCTTACGGTAAAGCCAGCCGCGCGAGCAGCGATTTGACGACGGCACTCGGCAACGTAAACGGCGGTAACATTGCCCTTAGCAACACGCAAAAAACAGCGCAAGAACCTCGTTCGAAAGCCCTCGACCTTTGGGCAAATACGGCAAAATATAAGAGCTTGCACTCTAAATTCTCGTCGGCAACTGGTTTCTCGTTCTTACGAGTGGACGAAGATAGAGAAAATGCAAACAAATTTGCGCGTAGCTTTATCTATGCAAACATCTCCGTTTACGGCGATGCAAATAAAGCATTTGCAAACGAAGTATACGACATTGTAAAAGAGGTCGTACCCGAATACGTAGAAATGAACATGGCTATTCCCTCGGGCTATACGGGTACGAATTGTCAAAGAATTTCGCGTAACGACAACGTTCACCAAACGAATGTCGGCTACACGAGAAGCCAGGCAATCAAATCGGCATTCTTGATGGCGCTTGCGGTAGGTGTCGTTGCTTGCGTTGCCATCATTATCGTGGACAGATCGGACAAACGCTTGCGCGATTGCGACGTGATCACAAGGGAATTCCACGTGCCTATCCTCGGTATCGTGCCCACCATCGAAATGAACGATATCGCTCCTACGAAAAAAGGCGCTACGCATAAGCAGAACAAGGAGGAAAAATAATGGGACTCTTTTCTAAATTTACCGCAAAACTTTCTTCGCGTTCTCACGCAAAGCGTTCCCGTCAGGCAACGCAGACGCACCACTCGCACAGACACGAATACCTTTTGAACGACGACACCCCTTTCGACGTAACGGAGGCTTTCCGTAACTTGAAAGCGGCACTTTCGGTGTCCGTACCTAAAAAGGACGGCGGCGTGGTGATTATGACGACGTCCGCATATCCCGAAGACGGCAAAACAACGGTCACGGCAAACCTTGCGCTCATGTTCGCGCAGTCCAACGCCAAAGTTATTTTGGTGGACGCCGATATCCGTAAGGGCAGAGTTGCTAAATATTTCAAACGCAAATCCTCGCCCGGTCTTTCCGATTATCTTTCGGGACAGAATTCCTTGGAAGAAGTCGTGCATAACTCTCACATCAATGAAAAACTCTCGTATATCACCTGCGGCACCCACTCGCCCAAGCCCTACGAGTTGCTCGAAAGCGACGAAATGAAGAATTTCCTTAACGAGCTCCGTTCTCAATACGATTACGTAATCATTGATACGCCCCCCGTACTTATCCTTTCGGATGCGCTTGCTATCGCGCCTGAAACGGACGGCGTTGTTCTCGTTTGTCGCCATCAGGTATCCTACATCAGCGATATCGAACGCGCGCTCGGCACGTTGAAATTTGCAAAAGGCAACGTACTCGGCGTTGTTGTCAACGACTACAAACAGCCCAAGGCAGGCAAATTCTACGGCGGTTATAAGAAGTATTATTACTACAACTATAACTATTCCTACGGTTCGACGAACCCTGCGGATACGGACGACGACACGGACAGCGCGGACGGCGCAACCGAAAAAACGGACGCAGAATAAGCTAAGCGTAGGCGGCAAAAACGCCGAAGTATTACAACGGTAATCATGAAAGGGTGGAAAGCATTTCCGCCCTTTTTTGTCCTTTCACTCTGTTTGAACACACCCGAAACTGGGTAATAATAAATATATGGAAAACTACACGGAAAAAGAAATCAGAACAACCAACCTTTTACCCATCGTGCCCCTGCGCGGCAAGGTGGCGTTTCCGCATACCAACGTTTCGTTTGAAGTCGGGCGGGA
>JAZNXZ010000132.1:0-2544 GCA_045594165.1 Candidatus Scatosoma sp. | reverse complement strand
ATTAACTTTTTCAGCGGCAATCAGTATTGCGATATTGCGCCGTCGGGGGATTTGGTGGAAGAGGACAAGCGGTTTTATTGGCAGTCGCGCAGGGTGTTTAACCATATCGCCCCTACCGTCGATTCCCGTATTGCAAAATTGGAAAAACAAAAACCCGAACTGCGTGTGCGCGCTTTTTCGGATGAGGAGGGGGATTTGCAGGCGGCGAAATTGGCGACGGGCGTTTTGAAATACGTGCAGGAACGCGTCGGTTTGCAAGAGTCTATGTCCAGGGCTTTGGTCTGGGCGGAAACGTGCGGAAGCGTGTTTTATAAAGTGCTTTGGAACGAAAAGGGTGGCAGACAGGTCGCGTTGGACGAGCAAGGTGTACCCGTGTACGAGGGGGAAGTGCAGGTTTCCGTCGTTCCGCCGTTTGAGATTTTTCCCGACCGATTGGACGCGGAAGATTTTGACGGCGTGCGCAGCGTGATTCATGCGCAGGCGGTTTCCGTTGCGTATATCCGTGAAAAGTTTGGGGTAACCGTGCAGGGTAGGGACGTGAGCGCGCTCCTTGGATACAGCGAGCCGTCCGCCGGCAGAACGTCCGTTTTGTCGGGGCGAAATACGGCGACGTTAAAGGATGGCGAAGTGTTGATTGAACGCTATACGCGGCCGAGCGAGGAATACCCCGAGGGGCGTTTGGAGATTGTTGCGGGCGGAAAATTGCTGTACGAGGGGGATTTGCCCTACGTCAACGGCGAGCGCGGCGAGAGGACGTTTCCGTTTGTTAAACAGGATTGTTTGCGTTTGCCCGGCGCGTTCTTTTCAAGCAGCGTAATCGACCGTTTGATTCCCGTGCAGAGGGCGTATAACGCGGTGCGCAACCGAAAACACGAATTTTTGAATCGTGCCTCAATGGGGGTGTTGACCGTGGAGGACGGCTCGGTGGATACCGACGAGTTGAGTGAAGAGGGCTTGCTGCCCGGCAAGGTGCTTGTGTACCGTCAGGGGGGAAAAGCGCCCGAAATGCTGGATTGCGGAAACGTGCCGAGCGAGTTTAAGAGTGAGGAAGAGTGGCTGGAAAAAGAATTTTCGCTGATTAGCGGGGTGAGTGAACTGACCACGAACTCGACGCCTGTACGAGTAACGAGCGCGACGGGGCTGCAGTTGTTGTTATCGCAGGACGATAACCGTTTGTCGGCGACGACAGCGTGTATAGAGCGCGCAATGAAAGGGATTGGACGGCAGATTTTGCGCTTGTATCGACAATTTGCAGGCACGGCAAGGTTGATGACGTTGACGGGGGAAAATAAGAAAACGCAGATTTATTATTTCAATGCGTCGCGCTTGGACGTGTCCGATATTCAGTTTGAATCGCAAGAGGTGTCTTCGCCGGACGAGAAGAAACGCGTTTTGTTGCAGTTGTACGAGGCGGGGCTGTTGACGGACGAAAACGGAAAACTTTCGCAGGAGAATAAAAACCGTGTGTTGGAGGCGTTTGGGTTCGGTAGCTATGAAAACGTAAAGGATATTTCCGTGTTGCATGCGACAAAGGCGGGCGAAGAGAATTTGCAGTTAAAATCTGAAAACGTTGACGTGGACGAATACGACGACCACGGGGTACATTTGAACGAACACGTGCGCTTTTTGCTGTCGGCGGAATTTAAGCGCGCGAAAGATAATGCCAAGATTAAGGCGAGATTTATCGAGCATATCGAAAAACATAAAAAAGCGCAAAACGCGCAGTAAATATAGGAGGAAACTATGAAAAAAAAGGAGAACGTTTACAAGGAAACGAAAGCCACGGAGAAAATTACGGAGGTAAGCGCGGAGACGGGGGGTGGTCTGCCGCAAGAGGACTCGACGGTGGCGAAAAAGTTTAAGGACGTAAACGCCCTTGCTAGGGCATACGAATCGTTGCAGGCGGAATTTACCCGCAGAAGTCAACGGCTCAAAGAGTTGGAAAAGCGTACGGAAAATCCCTACTTGGACGCGAGTGCATTGGAGGGTTCGGCGGATTCGGGGGCGGAAAAGCTCCGTAAGAACGCCGAGCTTAGACGGGAACAGACGAAGGAGTTTGACGAGTTTGTTTCCGACGTTAGCAAAGCGCACGAACAAGCGGGACCCGACGAGAAAAACAGCCCTGTGGCGACGGCGGAAGAAACCGCCGATACCGCCGAAAATGCGGCAAACGGGCAGGTACGTGTCGAAACGACGGGGGAAGAAGGGGAAAGGCAAGCGGAAAAGAAGGACGGTTTTATCGTCGAAAACGCAAGCCCGTCCGTTGCAGGGAACGTTCCGTCGACGGAAGATTTGTACGCGCAGGTTTGCCGTGATGAGGGTGTACGACTCCGTATCATTGGGGAATATCTTTCTTCGGTGGGACGGGGTGCGGCACCGATTACTGCGGCGGGGGCAGGAACCTACGTTTCGCCGCCGCGAAAAGCCAAAAACCTCGGCGACGCCGCGGCAATGGCTTTGCAATATTTCAAAAAACCGTAAAATCGGGAAAATTATCAAAAAATAAGGAGAAAACAAATTATGGTAACTTTGAACAGCGCAGAC
>JAZNXZ010000131.1:0-10008 GCA_045594165.1 Candidatus Scatosoma sp. | reverse complement strand
AGGTAACTCTGCCGTCCGCTTGGAAATCAAGCGTTATAATTTTGCCGTTTTCCGCTGTGCCATAATATTTCCAGACGAGGGGAGTGGGGTCTGCAAAGCCTACGTACAGCGTGATATTCTTTGCCGGCATATACGCATAAGGCACGGGTTGCGTGCAAGCCTCGTCGAAGAAATAGCCGTAGGAAAGATAACCGTTATCCGCCGTATAATAGAACGGAAGTGCGCCAGTTGCAAAGAAATTGCCCATCGGGACGTAGGAACTTGCCGATTCCACAGAGTTATTAAAGAAGATGTGCGAGATGGAATTGTTTGCGTCTACCAAAATTTCCGTGTCAGGGGCAAGAGGCGCTACGTAGCGGAGCGTCATGGTAAGCGTTACTTCGTCGACCGTCGCTTCGTAATTGAGCGCAGGGTATTCGTTTGCGGTAAATATCCAGTCGTAGTCTTGCCACGAAAGCGCCTTGGTAAAGCAATCTTTGTCCGCAAGGTTCACGTCTGCGGAAGAGATATTGTTGACGTCCAAATATTTTTCCGAATCGACGGAGATATAGCCTTTTTCATAACCGCCGCCTACGCTAAAAGATGCAAAGGCAAATTGATTTTTGGCGTGGTTTTCACCGGCGATTGCAAACTCATCGTTCGTAGCCGCGGTTGCCTCGGCTTCGCCGCCAAAGAAACAGTCGTGTACGATAGAGTCGTTTTCCGCAAAGCCGACGATGCCGCCTGCGTGCGCGATACAATATTCAGAACCTTGCCACAATACGTTATTGTTGTTTTGGTTACTGTTTGCGGTGATTAAGCCCGTCGCATAGCAGTTGTTGACAGTGGTGTATTGACCAAGGCTGCCTGCGATACCGCCCGAACGGATTGCGCCCGTGACGTTACCCGTCGAATAAGAGTTATGGATAGACGCAACTGCGCCGAAGGGGTAGTTTGTGGCAAGATGCCCCGAAATACCGCCTGCCGACAAAACAAGACCGCTCAAAATATTGATATCGACATCTACCTTGGCATAGGAAATTTCCGAGGCAGCCGATTCGCCGTACTCGGTGAAATAGTAGCCCTGCTGATAGCCGATCAAACCGCCGACAAACGAGAAATAGCCAGAGTCGCCGGAAATGTTAATTTCGCCGTTTGACGATTCGCAAAGGTACATGGTCGTACCTACGCCGTAGCCCACCAAAGAACCGCAGGCAATCGTTTGGGTTTCTGCGTCGGACGTGTACATGCTTGCGTTGATTTCAAAATTTTCCAACGTGATGCCGTAGAACAAGCCGCTGCTATCCACGCTCAAATCTGCAAATACCGCGCCGAACAGACCGACGTAGTTCGTGCCTTCGGTGTTAATCGAGAAATTCGAAATCGAATAGCGGTAATTTTCGCCCGTTTCGGAGTTGTAGTCGGAGGTGAACGAACCGCTGAAATATTTATCGTTGTCAGGGTCGTTACCGATGACTTCCAATTCAACGCCCTTACAGTCGATATCGTTGATAAGGCTGTAATTTGCCGTTTGATAGGTACGGTTGCCGCTGTTTACCTGTTCTGCGATATATAAAAGGTCGATAGGTTTTGAAACCTGGAAAGGGGAGTCCAACGTACCCATACCTTGCATCATGGAAACGTCTTTGCGTACACCCGTTACGCGTACGGTTACGTCTTCCGTGACTTTGACGTAATAGATTCCGTCTGCGGCAGGAGAGGTGGGGACGTCGTTGATGAAAACCAAAGGTTCGCCCGTGTACAGACCGCCGACTTCGACGGTAAACGTCAACGTTTTACCGTTTTCAATTTCGTCGCCATTTTTTACGTTCGCGTTAAAGGAATACCCTTCGCCGTTTTCAAAAATAACGGTGCAAGGTTCGTTGTTGGGAAGTTCGCTTTCTTCGGAACTGGATTCTTCCGAACTGGATTCTTCCGAACTGATTTCTTCCGAACTTACTTCTTCAGAGCTAACTTCTTCGGAACTTTCTTCTTCGGAGCTAACTATTTCAGAACTTTCTTCTTCGGAGCTAACCTCTTCGGAACTAACTACTTCCGAGCTAACTACTTCAGACCTTTCATCTTCAGAGCTAACTTCTTCAGAACTAACCTCTTCGGAACTAACTACTTCAGAACTGATCTCCGAACTTTCGTTGCTAGAAGTTACGTCCGAACTGGAGCTGTTTGCGGGAGGAACGTCGTCTTTTCCGCAAGCGACTGCGCCTGCCAACGTAAAGGCAAACGAGAGGGAGAGTAACCATGTAAGTAAGTGTTTTTTCATAAAAAACTCCGTAAATAATAATTTGCTATCGTTTGTTTTCGGGGAGGTGTGCCGTCGGGAAACGGTTCGCATGCAAGGCACAATACCCCTTATACTGAATACTGTTTTTATTATACAATATAATAAAAAAAATAACAAGGAAAAACGGAGCCGTTTTTGATATTTTATCTGTTTTTCACAAAAGAAAAAACGGGAGCGAAAAACGGGGGAATATCGTCTTGTTTTATAAATTGTCGAAAATAAAAAGAGATTGCTTGACAAAAAGGCGTTGGGGCGTTATAATATTGTAAGATGTGATAGTACGCCCCTTGGTTTTGGGACGTGCGTCAAAAAGGCAGGAGAAAAGTATGCAAGAGGACAGAAAGCGTCTGTTAAAATCTGTATACGCGGTTTGTTTTTCGGTATTGACGGCGGTTGTAGGACTGCTGTTTATCGTGCAAACGTGGTCGATTTTCCGTTCGGCGGAGCGGGCGGCGTATACGCCGGCAAGAATATCTCAGCATTTCAAACAGATTGCCGTGCCCGTTGTTTTTTGGGTGTTGGCACTGCTTGTCAATATCGTGCTTGGATATCTTTATCCGGACGAAAAAGAACGTGTAAAGCCGTATTTTACGGCAAACGACCGCGTAAAACGTTTGAAAAAACGTCTGCCTAAGGATGCGGAATCGCTCCGCTGGCAAAAAACAGATGCGGTTGGCGTAGTGATTGGCGCGATTGCTGCGGCTTTTGCGGTAACAGCTGTCATTGTCAGCTTGGTATATCTTTTGGACAAGAGCTATTCGGCTGCGTTATCCGAAACGATTTTTACGGAACATAACGGCGCGGCAGACCGTTTGGTGCGCGTGCTGGTATGGTGCGGCGGCGCAACGTTGCTTATGGTCGCGGCGGTGATTTTTAACGAATATTTCGCAAGGAAAAAGGAAGAAAAAATCAAGCGCGAAATTGCGGAAAATGCGGCGAAGGGTATTCGTGTTACCGCTCAAAAGGAAGAAAAAAAATCGTGGCGACACGCAAACCTTGCCGTATGGATTGTGCGCGGAGTGGTCGCTGTGGTTGGGATTGTATTTGTGATTACGGGTATCACCAACGGCGGTATGGCAGACGTATTGAAAAAGGCAATCAATATTTGTACGCAATGTATAGGCTTGGGTTAAAAACGTATGAAGAAATTTTTTAGAAAAATTAAAAACTGGATCGTCAATCATTTGCCGACGAAACGGCGCTTAATCCAGGTCTACGCGGCGTTGTTGTATAATGCAAACCTCAAAGGCTTTATCAACGGGCGCATTTATGAGGGCAAAACGAAAAACGCCTGCGTACCGGGGTTGAATTGCTATTCCTGTCCCGGGGCGATCGGTTCGTGTCCCTTGGGTGCGCTTCAAAACGCGCTGTCGGAAAGCCGTACGACTGCACCGACGTACATATTGGGCATTATCGTTTTGTTTGGGCTGACTTTGGGCAGAACCATCTGCGGTTTCCTTTGCCCCGTAGGGCTTGGGCAGGAATTGCTGTATAAAATCAAAACGCCTAAATTAAAGAAGAACAGAGTAACCCGTGCGTTGTCCTATTTCAAGTACGTCTTGCTGGTGGCGTTGGTTATCGTTGTGCCTTTGGTGTATTTTGCACCCAGTTTCTGCGAATATATTTGCCCTGCAGGTACGTTTGAGGGGGGTATCGGATTGCTTTCCAACAAAACGAACAGCGGATTGCTTTCCATTCTCGGCCCTTTGTTTACGTGGAAATTTATCTTACTCGTGCTGATTGTGGTGGGCAGTATTTTCGTGTTTCGTATTTTCTGCCGTTTTATGTGTCCGCTCGGCGCGTTGTACGGTTTCTTTAGCAAAATTGCTTTGCTTGGCGTGAAGCTCGATAAAAACAAATGTACCGATTGCGGCTTGTGTATCGGCGTTTGCAAAATGGATACCAAGAAAGTGGGCGACCACGAATGTATTCAGTGCGGCGAATGTATTTCCGTTTGTCCGTCCAAGGCGATTTCGTGGAAAGGCTCAAAATTGTTCGTGCGTGCAAGCGACGAAGACGCACCTGCGCAGACGGAATTAAAACCGCTGACGTCCATGTTAAAACCTGCGCCCGTGCAGGAAAATATTGCGGAACAACCCAACGTGGAGGTGCGCGATGAACAAAAATAAGATTTTGAAAATCGTAGCAGGCTCGTTGGCAGGGATTGCGCTCGGTGGAGCGTTGATCTATTATAATTTTGTAGATAAAGTAAAACCGTTAGGGGTAGGAGGGAATAGCGCGTCTAATTCTTCCGCTGAGGTGGAAGAGGATAGCTCGTCTGATTCTTTTGTTGAAGAACAATGGGAGGACGCGCCCGAGTTTTCCGTTCCGACCTATCAAGTGGTGGACGGCAAATTTACGGCAGGGGAAACCTTTACGCTCAGCGAACAGACGAAGTTGGTCGTTATCAATTTCTGGGATACGTGGTGCGGACCTTGCAAAGCGGAATTGCCGCATTTTAATAAGTTGCAGAAAAATTACCCCGATTACGTGGAAGTTCTCGTTTTATCGCCCGGAAAGACGATGGCGTGGCTGAACAATAGTAGCGAGGCGGAGGGCTGGGAAAATTTCGAGCTGACGTTTGGGAACTTCGCGCAAGAAAACGTCCGCGAACAATATGGTTTTACCCCTGCATTGCCTTGTACGGCGATTGTGGAAGAGGGAAAAATCGTATTCAAAAGACAGGGCGGTTTGTTGTACGAAGAGTTGGAAACGGAAGTGCTGAAATATTTGCCCGACGGCGTGAAACCTTTGTATCCTGACGACGGCGAAACGGTGACGGTACAAGGAAAGAATTGGTGGAAAGAAAACGCCTTGGGGGTTACGTTCTTGGCAGTGTCCGCGGCAACGCTCGGCGCGGCAATCGTGGTGAGCGCAGTCGATACCGGCAAGAAGAAAAAGAAAAGTAAATAACAGATAAAAGAAAAACACCGAAACGGTAAATCCGTTTCGGTGTTTTTTGTTGTTGTAATTTTGTTTTTTTAAGCGTTCGCTTCAGCCAACGAAAGATTGAGCGTAATCGTTGTAGCCGTCTTGTCCGCTGCACCGATAAAGAACGTTATGCCTTGACTAGCGTCCACCTCAATCGTTACGGAGAAAGGGCCTTTGTAGATTTTCTCGTTGATTCTGGCACGAGCGTTTGTATCGTCGCAAGAGAGGACGAGCGTGGATACGGGTTCGCCCGATTCGTCACTGTATTTGATCGTAAAATATACTTGATCGAGTTTTGGAATGTTTGCCTCAAAATCGCCGAGCTCTGTGATAGAGTACGGATATTCCGCCGTGCCGGGTTTCAGCTCGCGATAGTAATAACAGGGGGCAAGCCAAGCCTTTTGCGCGTATTCCGTTTCATCTGCTACAATGGATTCGGGAATGTCAATAGGGCGGTTTTTCTGGGTATAAAGCTGTAAAAACTCGTGCAATTCCTGCGTAACGGGGTACATGCCGTCCGAATTGACGTAGTTTTGATATGCGTTTCCGTATTGTGCCGCCTCGGAGAGCATAAACGCGTGATATTCGCGCAATAAATAATTGCCGAGTTCATCTTTGCCGTGGGGCAAAGTTAAGTTGTCGTTTTCCTCTTGAATGGTGATAAACGATTGTTCGCCAAATAAACGGGTGGCGGAAGTATCAATGGCAAGGTAAATCACTTCACCGGGGTTTTCTTTTGAACCGCGACGGTATACGCCGTTCCACTCGTCGTAATAATAACTGTCGTTATAATCGACGGTGAGCGCGGTATAGCCCGTAGGCGCGTCTGCCGCTTTGACGTTATTAATTTGCGTAGGATATACCTTTTCGTGGATACTTTCGGGTGCCCATATGGGAGAGGCAACCTTTACGACGACAAATTTTACCGTTGCGGCGGTTTCTGCCGAGAAACGCCACGTCGCGCGCCACTGTTCGTTAAAGTGTTGGTTGCTGCAATTTACGATAGAATAGCTTGCGCCGTTTGCATGTTGCAATGCACTTTCGCCAAGATAGCCGTTTTCGTCGCCTGGGATATAAAAATCAGTTGCGTCAAAACGCTCGATGGTAACGCCGTTTACACTGCCAACGGTGAGCAGAGCGTACTGTCCCGCCTCGCTAACGGGGACGGAAATCCATACGCCGCCGTCTTCCGATTCGGGATCGGTCGCGGGGACGTCGATCGTGTAATAGGTATCCGTCGCTAAGGCTTTACGGTTAAACGCAGTACCGTCGCCGCGAACGGAGTTTCCCCAAACGTCTACGTACGTGGGGGAATTGTTAAGGGTAGGGAATACGAAAGGCTCGTCGCAAACTTTACAATAAGCACCCTCGTATGCGTGTCCGCGCATTGCAACTGTTTGCGTTTCGGTTTCCTGACAGTCGGCGCAGGTTCGGGTAATCGTAGCGTCTTCGGTGCACAGTTTTTCGGTGCTACCCGTCCAATCACCCCAAGCGTGACTTGCCTTTACGGTGCGTGTTTTCACTGCGCCGCAACCCTCGTCCGTACAAACGAGCTTTTCTTCGCCGTCGGCTGAACAAGTTTTCGGGGTAACCGTTTCCCATGCCGTCCACGTGTGTTCTTCCAATTCGAAAATCGTAGGTTCGGGAGGGATATATTCCGAAGATTCTTCGCTGCTGCTTTCTTCTAAAGATTCTTCACTGCTGCTTTCTTCCGAGGATTCTTCACTGGAAAGACTTTCCGAAGAGGAAAGAAGAGAAGAATCGTCCGTATTTTTTTCGTTGTTGCAAGCAACGCTTGCAAACATACTGCCGCATAAAAGCAATGCCGTTAAAAGTGTCGCCGCTTTTTTGAATTTAGCCATAGAGTTCTCCTTATATGGTCTTGGGAATTATATTTCCGCGTGAAATAATTCACGCGGAAATGAGCTGTGTTATAAAATTGCTGGCGAGATTACACGCCGAGCGTTACATAGTAGTAACACATCATCAGCCACGATTTTTCAATGCCTTCATAACGTTTCATGGTAATCGTTTGAAGGAGCGTCATCAAACCTTGGTCTACTGCGATAAAGCCTTCGCCGGGGCCTTCTTCGTTCCACATAGCGTCAGAGCAATAGGACATCAGTTCTTCCGTATAATCGACGCCGTCTACGTAGAACGCGCGTTCTTCTGCCGGAATGTTCTTATCGATTGCACTGCGGCAGATGTCGTAGAGCGAATAGTTCATGCTAAAGAACGTAGGACGGTTTGCGTCGAGATAGAGAATACTGCCCGTTTCTTTTTCATGATAGTAACCGTCACCGCCGTTTGCAGGGTCGGAATAGTAATAATCTACCGCGTCAGGCAGGAATTCCGCGCCCGTGTTTTGGTTTGCGCTATACAGATTAGACGCCGCGTATTGCAAATAGGTATACGTTTCGCCTTCGTAATTGATGGTAACGTTATACGTCGCGGGCGAATTGTCGTAGGTCGTCAGCAACATATAATAGGTTTCGCCCTCTTCAAAATAGTAGAAGAATTCAAAGTTGTAATCGATAACTTCTTCGCCCTTTTCGTTGGTAATCGTGCTCATAAACAGCTTATCGTTGAATTCGCCGAGGAGCGGCAACGAACTTAAACGGTTTTGCAAGGGGCAGTTATCCACAAGCGTTTTGCTAGTGAGGAACATATACGGGTCGTGCGTACCCGTCGAATATACGTGATAAACGCCCGATTTAGACGGAGTAAATTTGTATTTGAAACCGCGGGGTACCATTTCGAAAAGGACGTCAATTTGATTGTCGCCTTCCTGCATTTCGATTGCACCCGTGAACGTGATACCGCGCATAGGGTCTTCCATCTGCGGCGTTGCGCCGTAATGGTCGTAGTATACGCAGCATTCTAACCATTCGTTCGCGTGGTTGGGGCCGTTCCATTTCTGGTCAACCGTAACGGTAGATACCGCAATTTCCAAAAGCTGACGGAGTTGCTGTGTAACGGCGGTATAGCCGAGCATACGGATGCTGTTGTTTGCTTCCCATGCGAAGTATTCGATGGCGTCGTGATAGTTTACGCCGTCCTCGTCTACTACGTAATCGTTAAACGCCAACAGCCAAACGCTGTTATTGCTCCATTGCGACGCGCGCAACATATTTGCAAACAGGATAGGGCCGTCTTTCGAACCTACGTGATAATACTGGTCTTCTTCGTTGTAGACGGGGGTAATATACGTCGTGTACTGCGTGGTGGCGTCAGGTGCGGTGTTTTTACCGCTCGCCGCGTAACGGAATACGTTTGCGTCTACGCCCTCGTCGTCTTTGATGTCGTCAAGGCTCTCGATACGGAGATTGTTGATTTGTACAACGTCTTCTACCGTACCCGTATTATCTTTCAGGAAGATAAGCGTCAATTCATGTTCGCCTACTTCACCTTCTTGGAATACGTACGCATAGCAGGTTTTCCAAGCATTGGAATGATAACCCGAAAGTTGATGAATGGGCGTGCCGTCGATCAAAACGTACAAAATATCCGATTCTGCTTCGGAATTGAGCAGATAATCGAAACAAAGCACGTCGTTAAGTTGCGCCGTGAAATCTACGTACAGCGTTGCGTACGTGTTATGCATGTTTGCGTTGGGCGCGTACAGATGGTTGCCGTCTTCGCCGACTAACCAAGGCCACGTGTATGCATCGTAGTTATCCGAGCCGACTTCCGCATCTTTCGCTTGGAAACGGAAAGAGAAGAGGTCGTCTGCGCTCAGCGCCGTTTTGATTTGTGCCGCCGTGGGCTTTTGTGTCAAAACTTCTTCCGTAGGAGGGATTAATTCGTTTTCTTCTTTGTCGTCAATGTCGGGCCCTTCCGTCGGCGTGCCGAGTACGGTGGATTTATAATTTTCTACGTTAAACGTATCGAATCTCGTTGTGAAATCGCTGGTGGAGGTCATCGAACCGACGTGGTTAAAGGATACGACGCCGTATCTATCGACCATAATCGAATGGGGGATACCCGCAACCGAAAAGGCTTCCATCAAATCCAAAGGTGCAACGCCCATTTTGAAATGGCTAAAGCCGTTTGTGGATTTGAAATTTTCAACCGCCTTGTTGCTGTCCGTTGTGCTGAGCGCCAATACGGTAACGTCTTCGGCGTACAGCGTTGCAGCGTTGTGCATCGCGGGGAATTCCATTTTACAAGGGGAGCACCAGGTCGCCCAGAAATTGATCAAAACGACGTCTTTCGTTTTGAGTTCTTCCGAAAGGGTAAATTGCGTGCCGTTCGCAAGCGTTACCGTGAAATCGTACATAACGTCGCCGAAATCGTAACGGGTGTTCTCGGGCATACTTTCTTTAACAACGCCCTGGGGCGCGATTTGAATCAAAGTGGAGGTGTTTTCCAACGCCACCGTCATATACGTCAAATCTTCGTATGCGTAGGCATAACCTACGGGCATTTCGTCGATAACAATCGTGTATTCGCCCACGGTTGCAACGTCTTCCGCTGTGAAGTTTGCGTTGCCGAGTGAGTTGGTCGTTTTGGTTGCAATCTTCGTTTCGCCGTCGTACAGGCTAACGGATACGCTGCGGAAACCAAAGCCCGTTTCGTTTTGTACGCTGATACGATATACGTATTCGCTGGGTTCGGGTTGCGTGTTGTCGGGGACGGGAGGGAGTTCGCCAACCGTTGCGTTGTCATAGGTAAAGCCATACGTTTCCGTGCAAATGGTGGATACGCCAGCCTCTTCCTGTTTATATACGGAAATAATAGAGGAAATTTTGCCGTTCTCAAAACCAATGGTCAAGGAATCCGTTTCATTGATTGCG